>JBATIW010000026.1:0-8404 GCA_049668005.1 Maribacter sp. | reverse complement strand
GTGCTGGTCTTTCATCTGCTTCCTTTAGCGCTTTGCGTTCTTCCATTTTAGCTTTGCGCTTTTTAGCATTTTCTAAATTCAATGCTTGAATCTTACTTTGCTGGACTTCCGTTAAATCCAAGTCAAGTGTCATTTTTTTTGTTTGTAGGGTGGCCATTTGTTCAACAGACATATTTTTATAGTCCCCCTTATGCCCTCTTTCACCTTTTTGTGCCATGGCTGTAAACCCTGCCATAAGTGCTACTAATACAATTACTTTTTTCATGTTATTTGTTTTATGATTTTGGTAGTAAGACCTAATGGGACTGCTTAGGTTTAATTGCTTAACTGCTTTTGTGATTTTTTTAACTGACATGTTTCAATTAATCCCAAATAAAAAAAGAGCCTGGTGCAACCAGGCTCTTTTTTGTAGGTTTAGATTTATTTGGGGTAATTATTTAAGAACAGTAGGCTTATCCATTGTTACACGCTCCATGCTCAATGTTGCAATTTCTTCATTTGAATTTTTGTTTTCGAATTGGCTGTCATTGTCCATAGCATAGTATGCAAATGAAGAAGCTAAAAAACATACGAAATAAACGAGACTTTTAAATTTATATGACATGATTTGGGGTTTTTGATTCCTTATCTAAGATATGGATTGTTATACTTCATAAAACCGGATTGTTGCAAAATGTCCCTTAAACCGTAGTGAAAAGTAGAAATAATGTGGTTTAACGATTTCGTTCATCGAACATATATGAATTTCATCTATTGAGGGTAATTTTGCAACATTAATTGGTATACTAATTTTGGCGATTTTTCGGAAATAATAGCCTTAGGTGTAACATTTTAACTTTAATTCAGTCTTATAAGTAGAGAATTTTCATTTTTCAATTTTCGAATTAGTCTATTAATAAAGCCACTGCAATGCATTGGCTTTATTTTTTTCAGGGCTATTGGGTGTTATTTGACGATAATTGATGCTTTTGACGGGGATTAACAAAAAAATAACAGTGCAAAGTCGATTTGCTTCCTTCATAAATTTAGTGACCAAAACTTACTGAGCATCCAAGTGTGAAGTCCATGGATTGTGAAGTTGATAACGGAACAGAGTTGTTTTTGCGAAATTGATTATCGAGCATTGCAAAAACCCTATCACACAAGCTATTAGCGACAATAATACCTGCATAAAACTGTTATATCTTTGCATGGAATTTAACCATAGAAGTTATGAATAAAAAAACAATTATACTAGGTATTACAGCGGGTATGTTTTTTGTTAACGGAATGTTTGCAAATGACCCAACAACAGAGATAGAAAAATTTGATATCAATTCCATTATATATATAGAAGATGAAATTGAATTTGATCTAGGATTTAATACTGCAGATTATCTTCCTGAAGATTTTGATGCCAATCAAGTCTATTTTGATTTGAATGGGGTGAATTATATAGAAGAGGAATTTGTCATTGCATGGGATACTAAAGAATATCTTCCAAAAGAATTTAATGCTTATGCTTATCCTTCAGATGTGCAAAGTATAAATTTCTTGGATGAGTCTGATGTATTTGAAGTAGGATTTGATACGCAAGAGTATCTGCCTTTAAATTTTAACGCATTTTCGAAACTATAACATATAGTAAATATTATAAATTATCTAAAAAACCTCCATGTTCATGGGGGTTTTTGTTTTTAAAATAGCATTGGAATCACAAATTGGAACATAATCACCAATAATGCTACTGCGATTAAATTTAGAATGATACCAACCCTTGCCATTTCATGTACCTTGATATATCCACTGGCAAAAACTATGGCGTTGGGAGGGGTAGCCATAGGAAGCATAAAAGCACAACTACTGGCCATAGTGACTGGTATCAATAAATAAAGTATCGGTATCTCCAACCCAATTGCAATACCTGCCACCACTGGTGCCAATACCGCTATCAAAGCTACATTGCTCATTAATTCGGTCATAAATAACATTAAGAAAATCAACAAAATCGCAGTAAATAAAATACTGATTTCACTGGCTGCAATTGCGTTGGCCACTAAATCAACAATACCGCTTACAGACATGCCTTTGGCCAAGGCCAAGCCTCCACCAAATAAGATTAAAATACCCCAGGCCAATTTAGGGGTATCCGCCCATGTAATGAGAAAGTCGCCTTTCTTGAGGTTATACGGTATCGTAAATAAAGATACTGCTGCCAACATACTTATTATGGTATCGGATAACCCAAGTTCGGGAAATATCTTATTGATCAGCGTTCTGAAAATCCAAAGAAACACGGTCACTCCAAATATGATTAGAACCATTTTTTCCTTACCGCTCATGGGACCTAATTTTTTCAGTTCGCTATTGATTACTTCTTTGGAAGCAGCAAACTTCAATTGTTTATTTGGAAACATCCATTTTACCAATACCAAGTAGCTTATCGCAATCATTGTAATGGAAAATGGTACGCCTATCACCATCCATTTTAAGAAAGAGATTTCAATATTGTATTCATTCTCCAACAGTCCAATCATAACAGAGTTGGGAGGAGTGCCAATTACGGTGGCAATACCCCCGGCATTGGCCGAAAAAGCAATCCCCAGCATTACACTTAAAGCAAAATTCCTGTCGTTTTTAGTGAAACCATCTTCGTCATTGATCAATAGACCAATGACAGACATAGCAATGGGTAGCATTACTACGGTACTGGCGGTGTTGCTGATCCACATACTTAAAGAAGCTGTTGCGATCATGAATCCCAATACGACTTTGTTGGGTGTCGTCCCTGTAATTTTTATAATATTCAATGCAATGCGTTTATGGAGATTTACTTTTTCCAAAGCCAAGGCCATTATAAATCCACCAAAAAACAGAAAGACAATTGGGCTTCCGTAGTTTGCCCCAACATCTGCGATTGGCATAATGTCTAACAACGGAAAAAGTATTAAAGGTAATAGTGCAGTTACTGAGATGGATACCGTCTCGGTAATCCACCAAATAACCATCCATAGTGCAATAGCAATGACAGCATCGCCCTTTTCAGAGACTATGACCGCTGGTAAATTGTTTAAAATGAAAAAGAGCACTGGCCCTAAAAAAAGACCCAATTTACGACTGAGGTTCATATATAGTTATTAGCGCCCCTAAACTATGTTTTTTCTTTTTCTTATGAAAATTAATAAATAATGGAGTCCGAAGCTATAACAGGCAATTCGTAATTGCCATAATCGATAAGAATTTGGCTATCATTCAAGGTTTGAACCCCGCTGGCATCAACATTGGTTTTATAGAGATTTACTTTTTTTAGTTTCTTAAAGTTGGAAAAGACCTGCAAATATTGTTCTCTAAATTTTGAACTGGTTAAATTGATTGATTTTAAATATTCTTGGGATTCCAGAAGTGAAATACCTCGCCCGGTAATTGAAGTATTGTCTAATTTTAATATCGTTAAATTGGGCAACGTGGCAAGTTTAGAAAATATTGAGTCCGTTATCTGGGTTCCCCCAAGGTCTAACTTTGCAATTTGTTCCCTGATAGGAATTAATATTTTAAAATCCGAATTACTAAACGAGGGTTTATTAATACAGGAAACATTCAAGAAATTGGAAGTCTTACTAATCAAATCAACATGTATACCTGTTTGTTCTATCTTGTTGATACTATCTTGGGAAGCTGCAATAATTTCGATTGCAGGATGATCATCGTCTAATTTTTTAGGGAAAAAAGACAGAAATAGCTCTTTGGAAAGATTCAACTCTCCAATGGATTTATCGAACGGATTGCCATGAGCGACCCAAGTCTCGATAAGTTTTATTTCCTCTTTGGACGGCTGTGTTTTGTCTTTGGGCGGCATATGATCTTCATCATCTTTTGGTAAGACCAATCGAGAGAAAAGTTGACTTTCACCTGGATTTTCCTGAACTATGATTTCCCCATTCTCACCACCTTGTAAAATTCCTTGCTCGCTATTTAAAAGCAAATCTCCCTTTGATTTTTTTGGACTATGGCAACTAAGGCATTTGTTATTTAAAATAGGTTTTATCACATCTTCATATAGCATTGCATCCTGCCAATTTTCGTCATTAAGAACAATTTCCTTTTCCTCATATGTTTCAAAACCCAAAGCTGACTTAATACTATTGGGTAGAGGCTCAACAAGGTAATCCTCGCCATGGGTTATATTCCCACCTTGGTGGCCAGTGAAGGAAATTAAAACAAAAAATACGATAGAGAGAGCCAACAATGGGATTTTTGTAAGAAAATCGAAAGTCTTCAATTCCTTTAATTTTCCATACATTAGAAATGAAAATAGGGCTGTGGCAATGCCGGACCACAAGTGAAGTTTTACTGTATCAAAGGTGTAACCTTCACCCAGATATTGTAAATAACCCGTAATGCAGGCGAAAACAGCACTGATACCTGCCCAAAAATAGATGAAGGGTATCACTTTGATGTAATCTGCTTTTTTTCGGTCATACCATTGAAGCAGAAGTCCTAGGATTATGAATCCGATAGGCAAGTGAACCAATAATGGATGTAGTCTTCCTAATAGTTGTTTCAGAATGTCCATACAATAATTGGTTTATTCAAGATTCATTCTTTCTTTAATCGCCTTCATGATAAAGACATTTGCTTTCCATTGGTCTGCTACCGGTAATTGCGAATAAGGTAAAGCGGGCAAATAATTGGGAGGACCAAATTCAGTCGTAATTGTAAAGACATCCCGACCGTTCTCCCATTCTTTTTTGATCACACTTTCCCAAATATCCATATGGCGGTCCAAGGCCAATTTCCATTCTGGAGCTTCTGGGTCATTTACCTGTGGCCCTTCGGCATGACCAACCCTTGCATGAATGTGTTTGGATTTATTTACAACCTCATTTAAAACAGTGTCTTTACCTTGCAAGAGCGATTCATGGACAACCATCCAATGACTAATATCCAAGGTCAGATCAAGATCATTTATTTCATTTAAATAAGTATTTGTATCTGGTAAATTATAACTGAACCGACCCCTATGCGTTTCATGATAAATTGGTATTCCACTTTCTTTACTGATTTTATTTGCGGCATCTATTAATGCTTTGTTTTGTTCGAAAGTGAAAAAGTCGCTGCCAGTATGGCAATTAATATAAACCGGTTTCCATTCCATCAAGGTATAGAAATGATTTTTATAAACTGTGAGTCCTGCTTCAAAGGGAAGTGATTTATTAGTACCATTTAAAAAAGCAATAGCAAGATCATATTTTTCAAGAGCGGCCTTCAATTGGATTTGACTTTCTTTTTTTGAAGGAAACCAAACTTCAATTCCATCATAGCCCGATGCTTTTGTACGTTGACAGAATGCGTCCCATGAAAGCTCATTTCCCCAATTGGTCTGGAAGAATTGAATTGTTTTTTTCTCTTGGCCATATCCAGACCATATGAAGAAGAGAAGTACTGTACTTATGAAATGTTTCATGAAGACTATAGTTAATCGTTAGGCCAGAATTTCTTTTATTACTTCTCCTTCAACATCCGTCAATCTGAAATTTCTACCTTGAAACTCAAAAGTGAATTGTTCATGGTCAAAACCCAAAAGGTGCATAATGGTTGCATGAACGTCATGTACAGAGACCTGGCCTTCAATCCCGGAAAATCCTATGTCATCGGTTTTTCCGTGTGAAGCTCCTTTTTTTAAGCCACCTCCGGCCATCCACATGGTAAAGGCATCACCGTGATGGTCGCGGCCCTTAAAGCCCATTTCCTTATTTCCTCTGTTTTCCTGCATGGGTGTTCTGCCAAATTCTCCACCCCAAACTATTAAAGTTTCATCAAGAAGTCCTCTTTGTTTTAAATCCAGGATCAAAGCCGCAATAGGCCGGTCAATTTCCCTACATTTATTACGAAGACCCAAATCAACTGCAGTAGTGTGGTCTGTACCATGACTGTCCCAGCCCCAATCGAATAACTGTACAAAACGAACCCCTTTTTCAACCAATTTTCGCGCTAGGAGACAATTATTGGCAAAAGACTCCTTACCAGGTTCAACCCCGTACATTTGTCTTATGTTCTCGGGTTCATTGTTGATATTCATAATCTCAGGAACGGCAATTTGCATACGATAAGCCATTTCGTACTGATTGATTCGTGCCAGAATTTCCGGATCTGCATATTTAAGATATTCTTCTTTATTGATTTTATTGATGGCATCAATGGTACTCTTCTTAAGATTTCTAGAGATACCTTCCGGATCATCAATATAAAGAACTGGATCACCTTGAGACCTGCATTGCACTCCTTGGTAAACAGAAGGCAAGAACCCACTGCCCCAAACACTTTTACCTGCATCGGGTGTATTTCCTCCAGAGGTCAATACAACAAATCCTGGGAGATTTTGATTTTCCGAACCCAAACCATAAGTGGCCCACGCTCCAATGCTTGGTCTGCCCAGTCTAGGACTACCGGTATGCATGAACAATTGTGCAGGGCCATGATTGAATTGATCGGTATGTACCGCCTTTAAGAAGGAGACTTCATCAACCACTTTTTTAAAATGGGGTAAAAAGTCAGAGACCCAATTACCGGATTCTCCCACTTGCTCAAACTCGGCCTGTGGACCCAATAACTTTGGCACTCCTTTTATAAAGGCGAATTTTTTGCCTTCCAATAGTGAGGCAGGGCAATCCTGATTATTCAGTTTTTGAAGGGTAGGTTTATAATCGAACATTTCCAATTGAGAAGGAGAACCTGCCATATGTAGATAAATGACCGATTTTACTTGGGGATTAAAAGGAGGAGACAAAGTTGCCAACGGATTCAAATCCCGTTCTGTAAACGCAAGTTTAGGCTTTATTGTGCTGTTCCCCAATGGATCACAACCCATAAAGATTGAGCTAAATGCCAATCCTCCCAGTCCGGTAGCACATTCTTTAATAAAATGCCTTCGGGTTTTGGCTTGAGCTTCCCTCGCTAACTTTTCTTTTATTAATCTTTCAAGATAATCCATCGCTATGCTTTAGTTAAAAATTCATCGAGGTTCATAATGGCGTTTGCAACAACCGTTAAAGCGGCAAGATTAGGATTTGGGTTGTCATCAAAATATAAAAATTGCTTAATAGCTTCTTTGTTTGACTCAAATTCGTTCAAGGATTTTTGGTACAGTTCTTTTAAGACATCTAATTTTTCAGGTGTAATTTTGGAATAAGTTGCTTTTTCATAGCCCGCGGAAATACTTTCATCAACATTCTGAGAATTCAGCATGCTTTTAGCCAAATTGAATGATGCTTCGAGGTAAACAGGGTCATTTAGAGTTACCAATGCCTGTAAAGGTGTATTGGTCACGGTACGTCTAATTGTACATACCTCCCTACTGCCTGCGTCAAAAGTTAAATAGGAAGGATAAGGGCTTGTACGTTTTAAATAGGTATAAACGCCTCGCCGGTATCGATCTTCTCCTTTGCTTTCTATCCATTTTTCGCCACTGTAAACAGTTTGCCATACCCCATCAGGTTGTGGTGGCATTACTCCTGGGCCGTACATCTTATTGCTCAATAAACCTGAAACGGCCAAGGCCTGATCGCGTATCTGTTCTGCACTCAAGCGTTGTCTTGGGCCTCTGGCATAAAACTCATTGGAGGGATCATTTTGGTACATTTCCGGATTGCTTACCGAACTTTGTCTATAGGTTCCTGACATTACAATATCCTTAATCAAGGCTTTTATACCCCAGTTATGTTCATTCATAAATCTAAGTGAAAGCCAGTCCAATAATTCGGGATGAGTTGGAGGATCTGACTGTGTGCCGATATCTTCAATTGTTGCAACTATTCCCCTTCCAAATAGTTGGTGCCAAACTCGATTGACCAATGTACGTGCCGTTAATGGGTTTTTCTTATCAACAATCCACTGTGATAGCCCTAATCGATTATTCTCCCAATCATTATTCCATGAATTAAGAGCTTCCGGAACAGTAGGTTGAACGGTATCGGCTTTTAACAGCCAATTGCCTCGCTCAAAAATTTGAGTTGTACGTTTCATATATTCTGGATTCTCAATCATTATCGGAACAGTGGGAGTTCTCGAATTAATCAATTCCATGAACTTGGTCTCAATTTGATTATACCCGGCTTTATCTTTTCCTGGCAGGTCGGCTAAGAAACCTATCCAATATATATTAAGGGCGGTTGCCTTTTTTGGAATATTATCATTACTGGTTTCAATATAAAGATTGAATTTTCCCTCAATTGGTTTGAAGGGGAACTTAACAGTGGTACTGCCTTTCGTCTTTCTAATTTTGAATTGTGCTAATATTTCTCCTTTAGCATTATCCTTTCTTATTGTCACTATGGTATTATCGTAGCCCGAGCGATAATTCAGAAGAAAGATGTTCGCGTTGTCTGACCAGGCATTTTGCATATTGCATGAACCATCATCCCATAGT
>JBATIW010000025.1:0-5806 GCA_049668005.1 Maribacter sp. | reverse complement strand
GAATATCCCAGTGCACAATGGTGACACTTATCAGGTTTATCAGGATAGAGTTCCCGAAACAAGGATTTTGTTTGCTTGGAACACTCCACAGTTTGGACATAAAGAAGATATTCATTTTGATTTGATTTCTTCAATCTTGACCAGTGGTAAAAACTCCAGGCTATATAAAAAATTGGTATATGAGGACCAAACGGCAAGTTCTGTGGTTTCTTTCCAGGCATCCAGTGAGATAGCAAGTGGCTTCATTACCTGGGCGAATGTAAAACCTGGGATTGATGCGGATAAAGTTCAAATGCAATTACAGACTGAAATTGATAAATTGATTAGTGAAGGACCTACTGAAGCCGAGCTAAAAAGAGTTAAGGCGGCTTATTTCGCTAGTTTTATTAAAGGTTTGGAGCGCATTGGAGGTTTTGGTGGTGTTTCTGATATATTAGCTTCGAATGAAACGTATCATGCAGATGCATCTTATTATAAAACACAATTGAAGTATGTAGAAGATGCTACAATTGAAGATATAAAGGCTACTGCAAAAAAATGGTTAACTGCGGGTAAGCATACCTTGGTATGCAATCCATTTCCAGAGTTTACTGTTGTAGAATCTACCGTGGATCGTTCAAAACTACCGGAACTTGGTGCACCAAAAAGTTCAAAATTTCCGGAATTGCAAAGAGATAAATTGTCCAATGGACTGAATATCGTTTTAGCCAAAAGAAAAGGAGTATCTACGGTCGTAATGCGCTTAATGGTTGATGCAGGATATAAAACGGACCATTTGGCAAGTCCTGGAACCGCAGCATTGGCCATGAATTTAATGGATGAAGGCACGAAGGATTTGACATCATTGGAATTCAATGAGCAATTACAACTTTTGGGTGCAAGTATAAGTACTTTTTCGAATCAGGACAATTCTACAGTCTATATGAATACCTTAAAACCTAGCTTGGATGCAAGTATAGATTTATTTGCTGATGTTATTCTAAACCCTGCATTTCCACAAAAGGAATTTGACAGGTTGAAAACCGAGCAGGTCAATACTATAAAGCAAGAAAAATCCCAACCTATTTCAATGGCACTTAGGGTAATGAACAAATTATTGTATGGCGAAGACCATCCTTATAGTAATCCATTCACAGGTAGCGGCTATGAGGCTACAGTAGAAAAATTAACCCGGGATGATATTTTGAAGTTTTATGATTCTTGGATAAAACCCAATAATGCTACAATAGTTGTTACAGGTGATGTTGAGATGAGTGAACTCAAGAGTAAACTACAAAATGCATTAGGTAAATGGAAAAAGGGAAATGTGCCTGCGATTACCTTTTCTGAACCTAAAACTAATACTAAAAATACATTGTATTTAATAGATCGTCCCGAATCTCAACAATCTATGATTATTGCGGGTCATTTAACAGAAAAGTATGGTGATGTTTCTGAAATCGCCTTAGAACAAATGGTAAACATTCTTGGTGGGGCATTTACATCGCGAATCAATATGAACTTAAGGGAAGACAAGCATTGGTCGTATGGTGCTGGTGGCTTTGTGATGGATGCAAATGAGGAGCGACCTTTTCTAGTTTATGGCTCAGTGCAAACTGATAAATCTGCCGAGTCAGTGACTGAATTTAAGAAGGAATTATCGGAATTCATCAGTTCTAGACCAGCAACTCAGGAAGAGTTGGACAAGGTAAAAACCAATCAAGTTTTAAAATTACCTGGACAATGGGAAACCAATAGTGCCGTAAATAGTTCTGTTGCCAATTTGGTGCGTTTTGACTTACCAGATGACTATTACCAGAAATATGATCAGAATGTCCGTAATTTATCAATAGCTGATATTAACAAGGTTAGCAATACGGTAGTAAAACCAGATGCCGTTAATTGGTTCATGGTAGGTGATAGGGCCAAGATTGCCAGTAAATTGGATGAACTTGGATTTGATAATATTATAGAGATTGACGCTGATGGGAATCCAATTGAAGCAACGGTTAAGGAACCCGAAAAGGAAATTAAGAACTAACAAAAATAAAACCCCACCTTACAGTGGGGTTTTTTAATATCCCTATTTTTTATTTATCTCAATTTTGGAAATTCAATGGGATTTGCTTCATGCATAATTTCATAGACCTTCTCAAAAATATCCTCTGCACTTGGTTTAGAAAAATAGTCACCATCTGTACCATAAGCTGGTCTATGGGCCTTCCCTGTCAGGGTTTGGGGTGCACAATCCAAATAATTATAAGCACCTTGTTTTTCAATAATTTCATTGACCAAGTAAGCTGAACACCCTCCTGGAACATCTTCATCAATGACCAATAATCTATTAGTTTTTATGATGCTTTTTAGGGTATCATGATTAATATCAAAAGGTAATAAGGTTTGAGCATCAATTACTTCGGCGTCAATACCTACTGCTGCCAACTCCTTGGCTACCCGTAGTACAATTCTAATCGTAGAACCATAAGAAACCAGTGTGATGTCACTACCTGCTTTCAGGGTTTCCACGACACCAATTGGAGTACAGAACTCCCCAATGTTTGCGGGTTTTCTTTCTTTAAGTCGGTAACCATTTAAACTTTCTATGACTAAAGCGGGTTCATCACTCTTCATTAATGTATTATAGAAACCAGCAGCTTGGGTCATATTTCTAGGAGCGAGAATATACATGCCCCGCAAGAGATGAATCAAGCCTCCCATTTGGGAACCTGAGTGCCAAATGCCTTCAAGTCTGTGGCCACGTGTTCTAACAATCAACGGGGCTTTTTGTTTACCAAAAGTTCTATAGCGCATTGTTGCCAAATCATCTGTAAGGGGTACCATGGCATAAAAGATGTAATCAAGATATTGAATTTCGGCAATAGGTCGTAATCCCCTGAGCGCCATTCCAATACCTTGGCCAATAATCGTTGCTTCACGAATTCCGGTGTCAGTTACACGTATTTCACCATACTTGTTTTGAAGCCCTTCTAATCCTTGGTTTACGTCTCCAATAGCTCCACTATCCTCACCAAAAACCAATGCTTCTGGATACTTTTCAAAAAGTTTGTCAAAATTATCCCTAAGTATAATACGACCATCAACCGCTTCTGATTGCGGATCGAACATGGGTTTCACCTCCATGATATTCGTTGCCCGATTGGGTTGTTCGCTATATAAATGACTACTGAATCTTGGTTGCATGTCCTTTAAAAATTGGTTTACCCAATTTACCAATGCATTTTTTTCATTTGATTCTTCCCCCAATACATAACGCAAGGCGTTACGTGAAATAATCCCTAAATCTTTCTTTAAAGGTTCCTCAATAGCAATTAAGTCGTTTTTTAATTTGGTGATAAATTTACGATTTGGACTCTTGTTGGCAGCACTGTCCAAAAGGCCGATCAAGGTTCTCTTCATGGCCTTATGTTCAGCCAAAAATTCTGACCATGCGTCTTTTTTGGCAATTCTAACCTTTTGGCGTATTTCACGATCGAGCTGGGTGAGCTCCTCCTCAGTCGAAATACCCAATTCTAAAATCCATTCCTTGAACTTTTTATTGCAATCATTGTCTTTTTCCCATTGTAAGCGTTCTTGGTTTTTATAACGTTCATGAGATCCAGAAGAGGAGTGCCCTTGTGGCTGCGTAAGTTCTGTTACATGTATCAAAACGGGCACATGTTGTTCCCTGGCAATATCAGATGCATTTTCATAGGTATGCATTAATGCAGAATAATCCCAGCCTTTTACTTTTAAGATTTCATAACCTTTGTCGTTCTTATCTCTTTGAAAACCACTAAGCATTTTAGAAATATCTTCTTTAGTAGTATGATATTTTGCAGGAACGGAAATGCCATATTCATCGTCCCAAACACTTACGACCATAGGAACTTGAAGAACGCCCCCGGCATTTATGGCTTCTAAAAACAATCCTTCACTTGTACTTGCATTACCAATTGTGCCCCAAGCGACTTCGTTCCCTTTAACTGAGAATTTGGATGCGTCTAAATCCGGTAAACTTCGATATATTTTTGATGCTTGTGCCAAACCCAATAACCTTGGCATCTGGCCTGCAGTGCATGAAATATCGGCACTACTGTTTTTTTGTTGGGTTAGGTCTTTCCAAGTGCCATCCTCATTAAGACTGTGCGTAATGAAATGTCCTCCCATTTGCCTTCCAGCACTCATTGGTTCCTTTTTCAAATCGGTTGTAGCGTACAAACCGTGGAAAAATTCTTTGGGACTTAATAATCCCAAGGCCATCATGAAGGTCTGATCCCGATAATAACCACTTCTAAAATCCCCTTTCCTGAATGACCTTGCCATAGCCAGTTGTGGCAATTCCTTTCCATCGCCAAATATCCCGAACTTAGCCTTTCCCGTAAGAACCTCTTTTCTTCCCATTAGGCTGCAGACTCGACTAACCACCGCAATTTCATAGTCGCGTAGTATTTGTGCTTTAAAGTCATCAAAGGAAATGTCATTACTGGTCCTTGGGGAAATATCCATTTAGCGTTGTTTGGTTTTACAAAAATACCACAGACTAAGGGATTTTGCAATGTAGAAATTAGTTAAAATATTTAGTTATTGTTAAATTATCTGTTAATTAAATACTTATAAATTAATAAAAATTAAATTAGAGTACCACAAATTGAGAATATGACAATGAATTAGAACCATTTTCTGGTGAACAGTCCTGTCAATGTTTTTGGACTTAAAGTAACAATGAACCTTATCTTTTCTTCGTAGTTGGGCTGGGAAACCTCCCAACCATTATTGGAGTACAGTGGGAAATATAATTCAAAATAATCGGTAACCAAGTTTAGCCGAACGCCCGAATCATAAACAAGACGTGCTTTTTCATCTTTTCTTTTCAAGAATCCAAAATCACTATAGAACTCAATCCACTTCCAAACATTGAGGCTTGTATTCACAGTTGTCATCCAATTGTTGGAAAACGGATTTTCCAGTTTTGATTTAAACCCGCCTTCGGCAATTATTATTTGTTGACTGTATATACCAGTTTCTTCTGATCTACCTAAATAATTATAGTCAAAGAGATAATCATTGGGCCTATCAAGTGCAAAGTCAAAGAAAGTGATACTAGGGTCAATTGTATTGCTTAAGAATTTACCCGCGAAGAATCTAAAATTAAATTGCCTGTTGTTCTCAAATAATTTTCGATACTCAAGTTCAAAAGTAATCTTACTAAAATTCCCGCTGTATTGTGCATCGGCAAACCAGGAAAGATAATCTATAATTCCATTATTACTGTGGGTGTATCTTGCGTTAAGGACACTATAATCAGGATCTGTTTCAATATTTTCCAGATTTTGGTCCTGATCCCGTATTACATTCACGTAGCGCAGACTAACAAAATTACGTTTATTGGAACGCAGATTTTCAGGTCGCCAACCAAAACCAATGGAAGGTGTAATGGTGGAATATCTCGAATTTTCCTGATAATGGAATGTAGATCCCCTTAAGCCATAATTAGCTACATATAGTCCACTTTTACTCAAGTATTTGCGATAATTTAATTTACCATAGCCCACAAAAGATTTTTCCCTAAGAGCGTAAGAAGGGGCGAAGTCATAAATAAATGGTTTTTCTAATAAAGTCTTATTGTAGATGCGCATTCCTGGGGTCCAGCCGTCATAAACATTGAATCCGAGCACAGGTACATAGAACACTTGATTATAATAAGGGTTTTCAGCATCTTTGAAAAAACGGAATTGCAGTTTTTTATTACTTGAGAAAAAACCTTTTAATGATTTCCAGTTATCCCTTTGATTGAATTCCGGAATTTTTTGATCATAATTAAGGACCA
>JBATIW010000024.1:0-6855 GCA_049668005.1 Maribacter sp. | reverse complement strand
TATTGACCGTACTTATTCTTAAACCAATTGGAATCTGTATTTCGGTATCTTCTTTCTTAATTTGAAACGCTTCCTGAAAGTCATCGGCAATGTTCGTCAACAATAGAAAGTCCCTATCCTTCACCAGACGGTGGGTTCGGGAACGTACTTCTTTACCACTCATGGCCGTCAAGAGCTGTTGTATATCTTTCCACGCTGTAAATCCGGATGCAGTGAATAAGGCATGAATGTATGCTTCTAAAGGTTTTAAGGATTGAAGGGATTCAATTTTAATGCGCGTAACTTCCCCGTCTTCTTGAAAAATGTCCTCTTTTAATTGACTAATATGATTATCGGCAATATCCGCAATTTGTTGTAGGTATTCTTGCGTCTCTGTAAAATTGGTCAAAAATGTTGGATGTAATTCCTTTAATAAAGGCACAATCTCGTGTCTGATCTTATTTCGCAGGTATTTGGTTTCGGCATTGCTTTGATCCTCCCGCCAGACAAGATTTGAACTCGTTGCAAATTCCAATAGCTGCATTCTTGTAAATGGCAATAAAGGTCTCGCAATATTTCCTGTATGGGATGGAATCCCTGTTAATCCTTTTATTCCCGTACCACGTGAAAGGTTGATCATAAAGGTTTCAAGATTGTCATCGGCATGATGGGCGGTCACCAAGGTATTGATATTATTCTGCTGCATTAATTCGTTAAACCACTCATAGCGCAAATCCCTTGCGGCCATTTGCACAGAAATCTTTTGCTCATGGGCATAATCGAGGGTTTCAAAATTCTTGCTAAAGAAAGGGCTACCCAATTTTTTTGCCAATTCCTGAACGAATTTTTCGTCCTTGGCACTCTCCTTTCCGCGAAGCTTGAAATTGCAATGGGCCAAAGAAAAATCAAGCCCACACCGTGAACAAAGATGGGCCAGTACAACACTATCCAACCCGCCACTACAAGCCAACAAAAATTTATCTTGCAGCAAATGGGGAAAGCGATTTTGAATTTGTTCCTTGAAATTGTCTAGCACGTCGCAAAATTACTTAAAGTTGTTCCCTTAGCCAATTCTGAATAACATTCAATACTTCAACTTTACAAATATCATGATGCAGTTCATGGAAGCCACCTTCCATTAATTCAAGCGCTGTGGAATTGCTTTGTTCATGAAACTCCTTAGTTCCCTTAAAATCGATAATGGGGTCTGCGGTTCCATGGACCAACAATGTTTCAATAGTTAAACTTGACGCATTTGTTATGGCCCACTCTCCAGCAGCTATAATAGGAAAAGAGAACATAGGACTTACTTTATCATGTATCAATGGGTCGGACTTATATTTTGCAACTTCCTCGGGTATTCTGGAAATTCCATTGGGATCCAAACCGGCCGGCAGTGTAAGTGATGGCCAGATGTTCAACATTGCCTTGCCAAGGACCATTTTCCATTTTGGTGGCTGAAAAGCCAATCTTAAATACGGACTTGAGGCAATGATACCCTTTAAATTGGTGGTATTTCGCAGGGCATAATTTAAGACCAGGTTGCCACCCATGCTATGCCCGTACAAGAATTGTGGCACATCCGGAAATAAGGAAGTTGCTTTTTCAATAAGTTTATCCAATAATTGCAATAGTGCTTCATAACTAGGACAATGTCCTTGCTTTCCGCCAGATTTTCCGTGCCCGAAATTATCATAAACCAACACGGCCAATCCTGTACCTAGAAACATAGGAATCAAATTGTCGATATAGCGCCCTGAATGCTCTCCAAAACCATGAACCAATACCACAACCCCCTTAACGTCTTTGGGTTGAATGTACCCAGCATAGATCTTGATATGATTGGCTACTAGTTTTAATTCTCGAATCTCCATCACGTAAATTTAACTTTTATTACGGACGTGCTGGACATTCGAATTCTCAAGGACTTCACGCATGGCTTTCGCCTTTAATAGGCACTCCTCATATTCAAGTTCTGGGGAGGCTTTTGCAGTTAGTGCACTGCCAACCGCATATGAAACATACTTATTGGTTTCATTGAATAAAATACTGCGTATCACAACATTGAAATCAAAATTATTATCTGGGGTAAAATATCCTACGGCACCGCTATACAGTCCTCTTTTAAAAGCTTCCAATTCTTCTATTATACGCATTGCTGAAACCTTCGGAGCGCCGGTCATGCTTCCCATAGGAAAGGTCTCAGCAATAATTTCAACTGGATTTTTATCCACGGGTACCTTACTTACTACTGTAGATACCATTTGATGTACTTGTTCATAGGAATACACCTCACAGAGTTCCTTAACTTCCACAGAACCTTTTAACGCACTTTTTGAAAGGTCATTTCTTACCAAATCAACAATCATGATGTTTTCAGCCCGTTCCTTTGGGTCTTCTTTTAGCCTTTTTTTCAAGGCCTTATCCTCTAATGCATTATGGGACCTTCTGGCCGTTCCCTTTATGGGTTGTGAAATAATTTTCTGCCCTTCCTTTCTAACATATCTTTCTGGTGAGGCAGAAAGTAGATATTTATCATTCAACCTGAGAAATGTTGCAAAGGGCGCTTTTGAAATTGAATTCAGCCTTTTATAAGTGCTCAATGGATCAATGCAAGTATTTTCAGCATAAAACTCTTGGCAAAAATTTGCTTCATAGATATCACCTCTATGAATATGCCGTAACATTTCTTTAGCACCCTTAAAATATTCGTCTTTGAAAACACGCAGTTTAATTCGAATGTCACCTGTAGTTTCAATGTTACTATTTGGTTCTTGAAAATGATTTTTGATCGCACTAAAGTCCTCCTCAATTTCATCAACGACCAAGTTCAAATAGTTGAATTCGACCATATCCCCCTTAATTTGAATGATTTTTTTGGGTTGGAAGAAAAATAGTTCTGGGAAATCGAGCCCATCATGATTCTTGGAAGATAATTTTTCCACATCATTTTTTAGATCATATGATAAAAATCCAAAAATCCAGTCCTTGGTTTCCATCTGATACTCCTTAAGGTTCTCAAAGGCATTTTGGGTATCGGTTTGTAACACTGTGAGCGCATCAACTGCTAAAATGACATCGAAAGAGCTATATGATTCCGTTTGTGAATTACTATCCAGCCAAATCGTTTCATAAAACTGCTGCGACCATTGAAGTAGTCGCACTTTAAATTCAAGAACATCAACTATTTTAAAAGAAAGTTTTGTGCGCAACTTGCTATAATTCAGAGATAAATCTTTCCAAAGCTTTTGTGTGGGCTTTGCTTAGGTCAGTATCAATAATACCGTGTTCCTCATTAAAATTGGTATAAAATGATGGGAGTGAAAATGTAGCAACTACAATACCGCCAGTTCTTGGCAATGATTCCGATAGATATTCCCTAGCACTTATGCCACCACGTTTACCAGGTGAGGCCGACATCAAGAATACTTTAGTGTTTTCCAAGTAGTTTCTATTTGCCCTAGACAACCAATCCAGTACGTTTTTGAAATAGGATGAAGGTGCACTATTATGCTCATTCACGGAAATAATCAAAGCATCAGCCTTTTCAATTTTTTCCTTGAGTTTTACAAGCGCATCAGGAAATCCCAATTGTTTTTCGCGATCCTCGCTATACATGGGGAATGTAATGCTTGCCATATTCAACAATTCCAAGTCATGATCATTGATAAGCGAGCTTGTATATTTTACCAATTTGAAATTTACCGATGTTGAGGAATTGCTTCCCGCAAATGCCAATACCGAAGCCATAGTTTTGTTTAAATGGTTGATTTTCGACGAAATTACCGCAAAATACTTCGTTATGCGAGTATTTTATATAATTTTGCACCGCAAAACATCCAAACGTATTGTAATTCAAGTATATAGAAAAGATTGATTTACAATAAACATTGGATTAATTAACAATAATCATCCTTGGAAAAGAAAACAGCCAGATTATATTTTATTGATGCCATGCGGGCATGGGCTATTCTCATGATGCTGCAAGGACATTTTATTGATGGCCTTTTGGACAATGCTTTTAGGGATAATACTGACCTTACATTTAACATCTGGAAATATTTTAGGGGTATTACCGCTCCTGTTTTCTTCACGGTTTCAGGTTTTATTTTTACCTACTTGCTTATTAAAGTGCCTCAAAAGGGGATGGAGAATCCGAGGATAAAAAAAGGATTGAAACGCGGATTACAGCTCATTTTCATTGGTTATTTGCTACGGACCAACCTTTTGGGTATACTTGGTGGCGAAATATATGATTCTTTTTATTTAGTGGATGTCCTACATTGTATTGGCCTTTCCTTGTTGGGTATTATAGGCATTTACCTTTTATCACAAAATGGGAAAAAGTCATTACTCCCTTCTCTATTAATAGGAGTTACTGGAGTATTATTTCTGTTTGAACCTATATATAGTGAGTGGTCCTTTGGGTTCTTACCGCAAGCAATGGGCAATTATTTAACGAAAGCCAATGGTTCTGTATTTACAATTATCCCTTGGTTTGGTTACACTACTTTCGGAGCGTTCATGTCTGTCTTATTTACGCGATATAAAAATCACAGGTATTTATACCAGTACGCCATAACATTATGCCTGCTAACAGGACTGAGTTTAATTTTCCTTTCTTCGGATGTCTTAATAGGACTTTCAGAATTAACGGGTATTTCATTATTTAATGTGATAGCCATGAACAATTACCTTTTTATTCGACTAGGTGATGTGTTCTTGGTCTTTGCTGGTTTTATGCTGCTTAGAGGTCTGATGACCAATGCAACGGTCTTGAAGATTGGACAAAGCACATTATCTATCTATGTAATTCATTTTATAATACTTTATGGCAGTTTTACAGGATTGGGACTGTATCGCTTCTTTCATCATGAATTGAGTCCAACCATGGCTATCTTAGGCGCGCTTGTATTTATGCTTGTTTCCTCATTCACCGCATTGCAATATGAAAAACACAAAGCAGCTATTAAAATGAATGTGCTTTCGGGGCTTCGTTATGCTGTGCTAAAGTTTGAACCTTGGTATGCCCTAACCCAAAAACTTGTTAAGGTGAGTATATCCAAATTGCTTAGGTCATTTGGGCTTTTAAAGAACTAGAATGCTTTATTAAGCTACCCTTAAATAATTAAGAATTCTTATCTATTAATTTCAATTCCTCTTCAGAAAATTGCAATTGATCCAGCGCAGCGAAATTTTCTTTGAGCTGATTTGGAGAACTGGCGCCAATTAATACCGATACTACATTAGGTCTATTTAACAACCAGGCTATGGCCATCTGCGATAATTTTTGACCTCTTTGCGAAGCGATATCCGCTAGGTTCTTTATTTTTTCCAAGTTTTTATTTACAGCCTCCTTGTCCAAATAAGTTAAATCCTTTGCAGCTCTGGAGCCTTCGGGAATACCATTGATATATTTATTGGTTAGCATACCCTGAGCTAATGGGGAAAATGCAATACAGCCCAATCCTTCATTCCCAAGAGTCTCCAATAAACCATCTTCAACCCATCGGTCAAAAATTGAATAACGGGCTTGATGCAAAATAAAGGGGACTTTCATTTCCCTTAGTAGTTTACTTGCCTCCACAGTCTCTTTCGGTTGATAATTCGAAATCCCTACATACAATGCCTTTCCTTGACGAACGATATCTGAAAGCGCAAGCATGGTTTCCTCAAGTGGAGTATCTGCGTCTGGTCTATGATGATAGAAAATATCAACATAGTCCAATCCCATTCTTTTTAAACTCTGGTCCAGGCTCGAAATCAGATACTTCCTAGAACCATTATTTCCATAAGGACCAGGCCACATATCAAAACCTGCTTTTGAAGCAATGAAAAGTTCATCACGATATGGTTTAAAATCCTTTTTGAACAGCTGTCCAAAATTTTCTTCAGCAGACCCGTATGGAGGGCCATAATTATTTGCCAGATCAAAATGTGTTATTCCTAAATCAAACGCACATCGCAATATTTCCCTTGCATTCTGTGTGCTATCAACAAAACCGAAATTATGCCATAAACCTAGCGAAATCGCAGGTAATAATACGCCGCTTTTGCCGCTACGATTATATTTCATGGTTTCATACCTCCCAGTCGCGGCATGATATTCCTCAACCTTGGACATATCGTTTATCTGCATAATCGAAACTATTTAATTATCTCTTATTATTTATATGTTTCCCATCATCCCAAAGACCGTTAAAAAAGGAAAATATTAGCAAAGCTCCTATCTAAATATGCAAAGCTCTATCGTCAGTTGCTGCCAGCGCAGCTTCTTTTATTGCCTCAGCATACGTTGGGTGTGCATGGCTCATCCTAGCTATATCCTCTGCAGAGGCCCTAAATTCCATCGCTGTAACGGCTTCGCTAATTAAATCAGCACAACGGGCACCGATCATATGAACTCCTAGTACCTCATCAGTGGCTGCATCGGCAAGTATTTTTACAAATCCGTCAACGTCCATACTGGCACGGGAACGTCCTAAAGCGCGCATAGGAAATTGACCAACCTTGTACGCAATCCCGGCTTCTTTCAATTCCTCCTCGGTTTTACCAACAGCCGCAACTTCTGGCCAAGTATAAACAACACCAGGAATTAAGTTGTAATCGATATGAGGTTTTTGGCCAGCCATAAATTCAGCCACCAGGGTACCTTCTTCCTCGGCCTTATGTGCTAACATTGCTCCTCGTATTACATCACCAATGGCATAAATATTTGGAACATTGGTCTGGAGATGCTCATTAACCGCTACTCTACCGTTTTCGTCTAGTTTAACCCCGGCAGCCTCAGCATTCAAGCCATCAGTATATGGCCTACGCCCAACTGATACCAAGCAATAATCCCCTGTAAAAACCACTTCCTGGCCTTTCTTGTCA
>JBATIW010000023.1:0-4135 GCA_049668005.1 Maribacter sp. | reverse complement strand
AGGATTAAGCTGTGCATTTGCTTTACGTGAAAAATACCCCCAGGCCAAGATATTAGTTTTGGAAAAAGGGGTTTTGCCGCAAGGGGCAAGCACCAAAAATGCCGGGTTTGCATGCTTTGGAAGTATTTCGGAAATATTATCGGACCTAAATAGCCATACGGAGGAAGAAGTAATTCAATTGGTGGCAAAAAGGTGGGAAGGTATCCACTTGCTTAGAAAGACCCTGGGGGATAATACTATTGATTATCAACAGAATGGTGGCCATGAACTTTTTCTTGAATCCAAGGATGAACTATATAACAATTGCTTGGACAACCTCGATAGGGCTAATGAACTTTTAAAACCTGTTTTCAATACCGATGCCTTTGAACCGCAGGGCAACCGGTTCCAATTTAAAAACATTAAAGAGCAGTATATAACAAATACCCTAGAGGCCCAGATCGATACTGGGAAGATGATGGCCGCTCTCTTACAATTAGTCGAAAAAAAAGGTATTCGAATATTGAATGCAATTGCCGTTGAGGAATTTTTGGAGATAGGGCATTCAGTAAGTGTTAAAACCAATGCCTTTGAGTTTAAGACAAGAAAATTATTGATTGCCACCAATGGCTTTGCCTCTCAATTAGTGGGTGAAAAAGTGGATCCTGCAAGAGCACAGGTACTTGTGACCAGACCCATACCCAAATTACGGATTAAAGGCACTTTTCATTTGGATCAAGGGTATTATTATTTTAGGAATATAGATGATCGCATTCTATTTGGTGGAGGTCGTAATTTGGACTTTAAAGGGGAGCAAACCTATGAACATGGTGAGACTCAGCTGATTCAAAGCCAATTGAAAAAAATGTTGACAGAAATTATTCTACCGAACACTTCTTTTGAGATAGAACATAAGTGGAGTGGTATAATGGGTGTTGGCCAGGAGAAAAAACCAATTGTAAAACAACTATCCAACAATGTGTTTTGCGGTATTCGTTTGGGAGGTATGGGAATAGCTATTGGCAGCCATATAGGCAAGGAACTGGCAGAACTTTCATCTAAGTAAGGAGCAAATTGTTCATTTTTCTTTCTATATTGTTCTTCGTTTTAGAACGATCATTACCCCAATGCTTCTTGCCACCCCAAATTTCCAATAATTCTGGACTTAATTGAATTTGATATCATCGTAGAACTGGTATAATGATATGGGTATAATTGAGTTTAGAAGGCTATTTTTATGACCAAAAAGGTATGTAATTCCTGTTTTATGTGGACGTGTTTCGTCTTTGCAATGGTATGTTTTGTAAGTTGTTCAACTTCAAAGTCAAATTATCAAAGAGAATACACTCGGGTGTGGAAAGAGATCATAAAATCAGAAGCCTGGAAGAATTCCTTATTGACCGAGAACCCTGAAATCCAGACAAATGATTCTGAATTTTATACCACCAATGCAGATACTGGTATTGCAGAAGATCGTTTTACCGCAAATATTGATATGGGCGCACTTTTCGAAAAGCGTTTTAATTCTTTAGTGTCAAGAGCTTATTTTAAGATCATTTCAGAAGCTGAGAATGCCGATACGCGTCTTAAGGCAGAATTTGACCGATGGAATATAATGCAACAGGATAAAGGCTTAAAAAAAGATCATGCCTTCAAAAAAAAGTATGAGACTGTAATGCGAAGATATAAGGCGCATAAGAAAATGTTGGAGGGACTTAAATCCTGGAATATTTTTAGTGATTTCAGATCAAATGATCTGGATTTTTTCAAAGCGGAAAATAGGATTGAAATTCATAGAATGTATCAAAACGGGAGTACGGAAGATAATATGATTAGTTTTCTGGTATATAGATTAGCTGATTTATACCATTACGAGGACTAAGGCAAAACAATCCAAAGTTTTTTCATCGTACATTTATACTTATAAGTCATCAATGCTGAATGAGCAAAAAAGACCTTAAATTATCCTTATACCAATTTTGTCAAGGGTTTATTGACGAAAGATCTACCCGTATTCAATCCCAAATAAAGGAACTTCAAACAGCCTTGGATTCAGAGACCAAAAGCAGTGCAGGTGATAAGCATGAAACAGGCAGGGCGATGCTACAATTGGAAAGGGAAAAATTGGGGCAGCAATTGGCCGAAGTCCAAGATTTGGATCGAGTGATGCGAAAAATCGATATTTCATCCAAGAAAACCGCTGCTGCTTTAGGCAGTCTGGTTAAGACAACAGAGGCCAATTATTTTTTGGCGATTTCTGCGGGAGAGTATAAATCAGGGAATGGGATAAATTATTGCATTTCCCTAAACACCCCCATTGGTATAATGCTCTTGGGCAAAACCGTGGGAGAAACCATAGGATTTAATGGCAATGTATTAAAAATAGTGGCGATTGAGTAATGGCATTAATCCAGACTGGGACGCCTTCGCCCCACCTTTTTTAAAGCATCTTTTTTCTTGGATTTCAATCTTTTTTCAATGGATGATCTTGAAGGCTTTGTTTTCCTTCTTTTTTTTGGGACCGCAAGTGCAAATTCCATGATATCTAAAAAGCGTTTGGTAACATATTCCTTATTTTTAGATTGACTTCGACTTTCATCTGATTGTAAAATCAAAATATTCTCCTTGGTGAGCCTACTCGCAAGTTTATCGTATATGCGGTCCTTTTCAACCAATGTCAACGCATTCGAATTTTCAACATCGAAAGTCAATTCAACTTTGGTAGACACCTTGTTCACATGCTGTCCGCCAGGACCGCTACTTCGAACAGCTTTAAGTTTGATTTCTCGAACGAGACCCTTTTTTTCCATCAGTCTTATAAATTCAATCGTTGGTTTATGGTCTCGATTGCAATGTTCAAAAACACTTTTCTTTCAGGCTCTAAGGCTATAGGATTATTAAAGTATATTTTTTGTTCTTCATAAATACCTTCTATCATATAATAACCTCCTTTGTAAAAAGAACGCTTTACCACAACTTCCAAACCTGATGTTTGTGATACCCTAAACTCATGGGCGTATACAATGATACGTCGTTTCGTGTCCGCATATGACTTTACAATGTTAATTGGGATTTTGTTAGCCTCTCCAAAAAGGGAAGCGATGTAAAGGTCATTAGGGTGCTCATATAAATTCTTAGGGGTGTTTTTGGCAATAATTCGTTGGTCCTTCAAAACAACCACATTATCCGCAAATGGCAGCATATCATTATGATCGTGAGTGGCCGTGATTACCGTGACACCTTTCTCTTTTAAATAACCAAAAAGGTTTCTTCTAAGGCTGTTTTTCCTAAAATTATCAATATGGCTAAACGGTTCATCCAATAAGAGTATCTCTGGTCGTTCGGCAAGAACACGGGCAAGTGCGACACGTTGCTGTTGCCCGCCGCTCAAATATTTTACTTTTACCTTGGCGAAATTGCTCATTTCTATCATTTCCAATAACTCAAAGGTCCGCTCTTTTAATTTTTCAGGCTCAAAAACGGAAAGGAATTCACTTACGTTTTCCTCTACCCGGGTAAAAGGCATTAAGTCAAAATCCTGCGAAAGGTATTTCATGTAAGGTTCTCCCGGGACCAGATTATGATTGGGCCCCAATATTTGGGTTTCATCCCAATAAACTTCACCAACTTCAACATTCAATAAGCCATAAATAATTTTCAACAATGTGCTTTTGCCACATCCACTTTCCCCAATTATGGATACATGCTCACCTCTCGATACTTTTAGATTGATATCCTCTAGCACCGGGACTTTGTCATACGTAAAAGAAACATGGTCTACATGTAGCATTGTACAAGGTTCTTATAATGGACAAAAAAATCCGTTTCAATTAGAAACGGACTTTATGTTAAAATATTGATGTATATCAAATTTATTCTTTGAATTCTTTCAATACCGCTTTATTGGGTAATTCCTCAAATCCCATATTAAATAAGGTGAAACCAAAAATATCGGCGTACTGTTCAATGGTCTTACTAACCGGCGTGCCAGCGCCGTGACCGGCATTGGTTTCTATACGAATCAAGGTCGGATTTGTACCAGCCTGCTTTTCCTGGAGTTCTGCTGCAAATTTAAAACTATGTGCAGGTACGACCCTATCATCATGGTCTCCGGTTGTAACCAAAGTAGCGGGATATTCAACACCTTGTTTTACAT
>JBATIW010000022.1:0-2829 GCA_049668005.1 Maribacter sp. | reverse complement strand
GTTATTGATGATACCCCACTTATATCCCTAATTCGTTTTTAATACTTCGATATAAAAATTCTTATCTACCCTTAATGTGCCAAGGTCACCCTCAATTGTTGTTGTTTGCCATTCAGTATTTGGACTTATCCAAAGCTCCTTTTTATCAACAAAAACACGAATTGGCATCCTAAAACCATCAACTACATTGGTGTAACGGTATTTGAAAATTCCTTCATCATACGAATATTCCAATTGCGGGATCATGGTTGTTCTAAGGTACTGGTCAAAAATCGAACTTAGGTCTAATTCAGTTTTATCAATAAGATACTGTTCTATCTGGGCAGATGATACGGTCTGATGGTAAAAGTCCTTGTTTAAACCTCGTAATACCTGGCGCCACTTTTCATCATCATCAACCAACTGGCGAATATTGTGTAACATATTGGACCCCTTGTAGTACATATCGCTCGAGCCCTCATTGTTCACATTATAAGAACCAATAACAGGAATGTCATTTTTTATGTTCTTACGCAGTCCGATAACATATTCCTCTGAGGCCTTGGTGCCAAAATGGTAGTCCAAGTACAGATTTTCGGAGTAGGAGGTAAAGCCTTCGTGCACCCACATATCGGCAACATCCTTATAAGTAATATTATTGGCGAACCACTCGTGCCCCGATTCATGTATTATGATAAAATCAAACAACAACCCCCAACCGCTACCCGACAAATCCCGACCTAAATAGCCATTTTGGTAATTGTTGCCATAGGTTACCGAGCTCTGGTGCTCCATACCCAAATATGGTACTTCTACCAATTTAAAGCTATCCTCATAAAAAGGGTAGGGGCCAAACCAGTGTTCAAAGGCCCTTAGGGTCATGGCTGCCTGCTTAAACTGCATTTTGGCTTTCTCTAAATTATCACGGAGTACATAGTAATCCATATCCAAAATCCCTTTTTCACCCTTGTATTTCTCGCCAAAGTGAACATAATCACCAATATTCACATTTACCCCATAATTATTTATGGGGTTGGCCACAAACCAGTGGTAGGTATTGGTATTGGCATCTACCTTTCGTAATCTGCCATTTGATACGTTCATTAAACCTTTGGGAACTTTTACACTCATGGCCATGCTATCTACTTCATCGTACATATGGTCCTTGTTGGGCCACCAGACACTGGCTCCCAATCCTTGACAGCTGGTGGCGACGAAATGTTTGCCATTCGCATCTTTTTTCCATGAAAAACCTCCATCCCAAGGGGCACGCACAGCCTCTTTTGGATAACCCGAATAATGAACCACTATCTCGTTGTACGCTCCTTTTTTCTGTTTCTTTTTAAGTTTGATGAAATGGGCGTTTACATTTGATGTTATTTTTAAGGATTTGCCATCCTGGGTAACCTTCTCGATTTTCAGTGGAGGCTGTAAATCCAACTGCAGTATTTTTTGTTCTTCCAAGACATTGTAACCTATGAGATTACTACCAGAAATAAATTTCTCATCGGGTATTACTTCAATATCCAAATGGTAGTAACTCAAATCCCACCAAGCGCGTTCTGGCGTAATACTTCCCCTTAAGGTATCCTGTTCAGTAAATTCCTGGGCCGAAATTCCTAGTACCACTAGCATTAGACCTATAGTAAAAAACAGTTTTTTCATAAGATTATCTCATTATGGCATTCGGAAAAACCACTGGACTTTCGAAGCCATCTTTACCTATAGAAGACACTCCAAAGAGAAAATTATCGATAACAATTCCTTCTAAAGTGAATTGGGTTAAATTTCCGACATCGCGACTATGCTCCCAATTCGGAGCCGTGGTGTCTCGCCAATAGATTTTATAACTAGCGGCCCCATCGACCTCGCTCCATAACAATCGTGCCGAGGGTTCTACAATGCCCCCTATCTTCACTTCCTTGGGAGCTGGCGGTGCCCAAGCAATAGATGCCAAATTAATGGCGTTCACTGCGGTTAATTTGCTTGCATAGTCAAAATTCACATGTTCAAGAACATCGCCATATGCAATACCGTTTTCCGTTCGTATGTCCTGATGTTGTTGGGTGTAGTTTTCGTGTGCTTCCATAATTCGTATACCTGCAAAACCCGCATCATTAAAAGGTCTATGGTGTCCGCCACGACCAAAGCGGTCTAACCTGTAAATCATCTTAGGATTCATTTCCGGCATATAGGTTTTCGTTGTTTTATAGACATAACGCGCTAATTGTCGCGAAATACCATCGACCTCACCGCCGTAAAAGCGCCTAGCATTACGTTGCTTTTCAGTTTCGGTGGGGGGAACAGGTTCCGAGAAAATACGAAATTCCCGATTATTGATGACCCCATCAACACCTGTAATATTTCCGATCATATCGTTGTTCATGATTCCTATGATCTCCCAGCCTTTCTCCTTGGCAAATGCAGCTAATCCTTTACCTCCAAACAGTCCTTGTTCCTCTCCTGATAGACCTACGTAAATGATGCTATTTTCAAATTCGTATTTTGAAAGTACCCGTGCAGCTTCAATAGCTCCCGCCATACCACTTGCATTGTCATTGGCACCTGGGGAATCTGATGAAAAATTATTAGGGTCACTTACTCGAGAATCGATATCACCGCTCATGATGATGAACCTATTTGGGTATTTGCTTCCGCGTTGTATAGCAACCACATTCACTACCCACACATCTTTGACGATGCGATTATTATCCCCTTTTTTAACTAGGTCTTTTTGATAAAAAACCTCTAGACAATCACCACAGGCTGTTGAGGTCTTTTCAAATTCACTTTTGATCCATCTACGTGCAGCTCCTATGCCCCGTGTTTTTGAAACGGTATCACTCAAGG
>JBATIW010000021.1:0-4144 GCA_049668005.1 Maribacter sp. | reverse complement strand
AATGTGCAAAAAGCGATTAATTATGCGATGACCTCCGTATTTTCCACAGGGGGAATTCGTGGTGGTAAATCTTCGATTGATAAATTTCAACCTCGGAGTTTTAACATGGGCATTTCCAAAGAGGCTTTTGAAAATGTGGGAGGATATGGTAAGATTCATCCAGGAGAGGACCCTGATTTGACCATTCGTATTTGGAACAAAGGATATGAAACTAAATTGATACCTGAGGCATTCGTTTATCACAAGCGAAGAATTGATTGGAATAAATTCTTCATACAAGTGCATAAATTTGGGATGGTGAGACCTATCTTGAATAAATGGCACCCTGGAACTGCAAAGATCACCTACTGGTTCCCAGCCTTATTCTGCCTTGGTTTTATTGTGGGATTACTCTTATTGCCCTTTAAAATAATAGTACCCTTGTACTTGTATGCGATTTATTTTGTAGTGGTCTTCATTGATTCATTGGTGAAAAACAAAAGGTTGTCGGTGGCCTTTCTTTCAATTATCGCTATATGTATTCAGTTTATTGGATATGGTTTTGGTTTTCTAAAATCAACCTTTTGGATTAATTTTAGCAGTAAGGAACCTAAGGAGCTATTTCCTAAGTTATTTTTTAATTAGAATGTTTACGAAGTGATTGTTAAGATAAAGAACATATTGAAAAGAAGAAAGGCAAAAATGTTTTTGATGTTCTTACTATGTTCATTTTTAATATGGTTCATTAATAACCTATCAGAATCCTATATTAATAGGGCTACTTTTGATTTCAAATTCATTAATGTTCCAGACAGTCTGATGCTTACTAATGCTTCCAAAAAAGAAGTGGATGTAAAAGTTGAGGCAACCGGATTTCAGTTTCTGGGGTTTAATGTGAAGAATAAGGAGGTGATGATAGATTTATCCACTGCCAACCAAAAAGACGGGAAATATTATATAGCACAAAGTGAATATCAAAAGCAAATAGATAAACAATTACGGTCAATGACCTTGCTTGAAATTGATAAAGACACCTTGTTCTTTGAATTTACCCAAGTAGGAACCAAAAAGGTGCCGATTAAGTCTAGGGTCAACATTAATCTTTCACAAAATTTTATTTTGGATGGTCCACTAAAAATCGAACCTTCCATGATTACGATAAAGGGGCCTAAAACCAGTATTGATACCATAAATAGTGTGTATACCTTCAAAATGAACTTTCCTGAGGAAACATCGAATTTCACACATAAGGTTGAATTGTTCAAGGATCCTGAATTGAAAAACACTACTTTTTCCAATACTGCGGTGTTCATTTATGGGAAAGTGGCTCGTTTTTCCGAGAAAATGGTTAATGTCCCAATAAAAGTAATCAATCTTCCCGCTGGTTATGAAATAAGGACTTTTCCAGATGCAGTTTCGGTGCTCTGTAGGGGAAAATTGGATAATTTGAAAAACCTGGATGGTACAGGCTTTGAAGTGGTGGCAGATTACAATTCAATATTGGATAATACCTCTAAAACAATCACTCTGGAATTGCTTAAAATGCCTGAAAGTCTCCATAGTGCGGACTTAAATCAAAATCAAGTCGAATTCATCTTAAAGCGACAATGATGATTGTTGGATTAACAGGTGGTATAGGAAGCGGCAAAAGTACCGTTGCTAAAATGTTCAAGAATCTTGGTGTTCCCGTGTATAACTCCGATAAGAGGGCCAAGAAGTTAATGAAATCCTCCAAGAAATTAAAAGCGTCGATTAAAGCCCTATTAGGGGAAGATGCCTATGACGGCAAGAAATTGAACAAAACATATATTGCGAACAAAATATTCAAGGATAAAGCCTTATTGCATAAATTGAATGCTATTGTTCACCCTGCGGTAAGGGAAGATTTCAGTTCTTGGGCCAATAAGCAAGAAGACTCCTATGTAATTCAAGAAGCGGCTATAATATTTGAAAATGACCTGCAAAATTTCTATGATAAAATTATTTTGGTAACAGCACCACAGGATGTACGTTTAAAAAGACTACAGGAAAGAAATGGCGCTTCTAAAGCCGAAATTTTGGCACGTATGGGCAACCAATGGCCAGATGAAAGGAAAATTAAGTTATCTGACCATGTAATCGATAATATGGTCTTGGAGGATACTATCTTAAAAGTAAAGGAGGTTCATAAGCTTCTCCTTAATCATAGCGAGGGTTGAGCCATTTTAACATTTTTGTTAAGGTTAGGTTAAACGTACAAAAGGCTAGTTGTTAAATCTTTAATTTTACGCGTAGATGAATAAGAGGTTGTTTGTTCTTTTGGTCATTCTGATGAGCCTCTCACTTATTGGGATAATCTTCGTTCAGGGGTATTGGATAAAAAAATCTGTAGAAGATAAAGAAGAGCAATTTTCGAATAGTGTCTCGTCAGTACTTGATAAGGTTACCGATAAGATAACCAGACGTGAGAGAAACGACTATTTTGATCGATATGTTAATATCAAGGATACTGTTGGGGATCTAAAGAGTTCTAATTTCAAAAACTTCTTTTTCATAGACCAAGATATTAGTTCCGATGAAATACATTTTTATTCCCATGGTATTTTAGAGGAGGAATACAATATTGCATCGACGTTCTTTGACACTGGTAATGGTGATGACACCACGACCATAAAAAATTATACGAGTAAGCGTATCAAGGCAACCTATAAGGAAGATTTAGGTTTTGATGGCCGCGAGAGTAGATTCACACCTATTGAAAAAGTTGAAAAAATAGGGGGATTATCTTCGATGGAGATTTCGGCATTTGAAGATATGTTCGGTGAATTTGCCAAGCGGGTCCCGATACATAATAGGGTTTCAAAACAGGAAATTGAATTGTTGTTGGAGCGGGAGTTGAACAATCGTAATATCAATACTGATTATGAATATGGCATAGCTAGCAAGGGACTACCGACCACGGTAAAATCAAGGAAATACAGTTTTCGCAAGTCAACTCCATATAAATCGGCAATTTTCAAGGACGCGGAAGGCAATTCAAATTATGCATTGATGATTACTTTTCCCAAAAAGAAAACGTTTTTGATTCGTTCTATTCTGGGAATGGCCGCCTTGTCACTTTTGTTCACCCTTGTAATAATTGTGGCTTACTCAAGCGCCATTTATCAATTGATTCGGCAAAAACAGATTTCAGAGATTAAATCTGATTTCATCAATAATATGACCCACGAATTCAAAACGCCAATAGCGACTATTAATTTGGCCGTGGAAGCGATTAAGAATCCTCAAGTAATAGATGATAAGGAAAGGGTTTTGAGATATCTTCAGATGATCAGGGATGAGAATAAGCGAATGCATGCCCAAGTAGAGAATGTTTTGCGAATTTCCAAGTTGGAAAAGAATCAATTGGACATTAGTAAGGACAGAGTTGATGTTCACGACATAATACAAGATGCCATTGCCCATGTTGAACTTATTGTCGCAGATAGCGGTGGCTATATTGAAACACATTTAAAAGCTAACAGAAAAGACGTATTAGCCAATGAGATGCATTTTACCAATGTAATTGTCAATATACTTGACAATGCCATTAAATATTCGCCAGAAGTCCCTAAAATTGATATTTACACTGAAGAGGTTAAGAATAATATAATTATTGAAATAAGGGATCAAGGATCTGGAATGAGTAAAGCCGTATTGAAAAAGGTGTTTGAAAAATTTTATAGGGAACATACAGGGGATATACATAATGTAAAGGGGCATGGTTTGGGCCTAGCTTACGTAAAAAGAATAATAGAAGATCATCAAGGAGAAGTTTATGCTGAGAGCGAAAAAGACAAGGGAAGCACTTTCTATATAAAACTGCCTTTAATTTAAAGAATTATGGAAACAATAAATAAGAAAATACTTTTAGTGGAAGACGATCCCAATTTTGGAATAGTCTTAAAAGATTATTTGTCAATGAACAATTTTGATGTAACATTGGCCAAGAATGGTATGGAAGGGTTTGAAAAGTTTAAAAAGGATAATTATGATGTTTGTATTTTGGATGTCATGATGCCATACAAAGACGGCTTTACCCTTGCCCGTGAAATTCGGGAAAAAAACGAAAATGTCCCTATTGTTTTTCTCACCGCAAAAACAATGAAGGAAGATGTGCTTAAAGGATACAAAGCAGGTGCGGATG
>JBATIW010000020.1:0-3268 GCA_049668005.1 Maribacter sp. | reverse complement strand
ATATCCTCCTTATAGGCGGTTCCCATGGAATAGGACTTTCCTTGGTAAGACAACTAAGTAAAGACCACAATATTTATATTGCATCCCGTAGCTTTGAAGAGCAGGGATTAGCTAATGTAACCCATATTACGTTTGATGCCACCAAGGATTCCTTGGATCACACACAATTGCCCCCTGAACTTCATGGTTTTGTCTATTGCCCAGGGAGTATTAACTTGAAGCCATTCAAAATGTTGGATTTGGAATCCTTCAAAAAAGATATGGAAATCAATTTTTTCAGTTTGGTGAAAGTGGTTAAGCACATTATGCCATTGATGGCAGAAGGTTCCAGTATGGTCTTTTTTAGTACGGTCGCCGTTAAAATGGGCATGCCCTATCATGCAAGTATTGCAGCAGCTAAGGGTGCCATAGAGGGCTTTACTAAATCACTCGCTGCAGAATATGCACCTAAACTTAGATTTAATGCCATAGCGCCTTCTTTGGTCGATACCCCATTAGCAAGCCGTTTATTGGGCAACGACAGAAAAAGGGAAATGATGGCGCAAAGACATCCGCTTAAAAGAGTGGGGTCCTCAGAAGAATTGGCATATATCGCAAAATTTTTATTAAGCGAAAAAAGCTCTTGGATTACAGGTCAAATCATTGGTGTTGATGGTGGACTATCAACGCTGAATGTGAATTAAAATGAATCAGAAAGTATCGATATTCTGGTTTAGGCGCGATTTACGTTTAGAAGATAATATTGGCCTGAATCACGCTTTAACGGGTAGCTCCCCCGTACTCCCTATTTTTATATTTGATTCGGAAATACTTGGGCAATTACCTGAAAACGATGCCCGAGTTACTTTTATACACAAAACAATTCAAGGCTTAAGTGACCATTTGAAAAATCATTACAACAGCTCCTTGGCAATGTACCATGGTGATCCCGTTGCGATATTCAATTCCTTATTGAACAACTATGCCGTGGATGCCGTCTATGCGAATCACGATTACGAACCTTATGCACTGGAGCGGGACGCTGCGATAAAAAAACTGTTGGAAACTAAAAACATAACATTTCATACGTTTAAAGACCAAGTGGTTTTTGAAAAGGATGAAATTGTCAAATCAGACGGTAAGCCCTATGTCGTTTATACGCCTTATAAAAATAAATGGAAGGAAAAATTCAATCCTGAAAAACATTTGGGATATTCCGACATGTTCTCAATCACCAAGAATTTTATTCAAGAAGCACAGCTACCGTTCCTTTCCTTATCGCATATGGGTTTTGTACCATCGCAAATTGCTGTTCCTGATTATATAAGTTCCGAGGAATTCATTGAAAATTATGAAGCTACAAGAAATTATCCTGCGAAAATAAACGGCACTTCCAGAATAGGTCCGCATTTGAGATTTGGCACCTTATCTGTCCGAAAAATCATGAAACAGGCCTTAAAAACAAACAACGAGGTTTTTTGGAATGAATTGATTTGGCGTGAATTCTTCATGCAAATCCTTTGGCATTTCCCAAAGACCGTGAATTATGCTTTCAAACCCAAATATGATCGTATACAATGGCGGAATAATAAATCGGAATTTGAAAGATGGAAAATGGGGCAAACCGGATATCCCTTTGTTGATGCTGGTATGAGAGAGCTTAACCAAACTGGTTTTATGCACAACCGTGTGCGTATGTTGGTCGCCAGTTTTCTTTGCAAGCATTTGCTGATTGACTGGCGTTGGGGAGAGGCGTATTTTGCTGAAAAGCTTTTGGACTTTGACCTTAGTGCCAATGTAGGGAATTGGCAATGGGCAGCTGGAAGTGGTGTTGATGCCGCTCCCTATTTTCGCATCTTCAACCCCATAACACAAGTCGATAAATTCGATAAACAAAAAGAATATATCAATAAATGGGTACCAGATTTACAGGAACTAACTTATCCAACAAAAATGGTCGATCATAAAATAGCACGCGAAAGGTGCCTAAAAGTCTATAAGGAGGCTTTGGGATAATCCTTTTTTAGTATATTTAGGTCCAAGCAACAAGTTGCCATGTCACAGAACAAGACCAGACCCACTGCTACATCAGTACCCTCTTTTTTAGAGAGCGTTGAGGACGAAATCCAAAGACAGGATAGTTATACGCTTCTTGGTATCATGAAAAAAATAACAGCTGAGGAACCTGTAATGTGGGGCCCCAGTATCATTGGTTTTGGGAGTTATCATTATAAATACGATTCGGGTCGTGAAGGCGATATGATGCTCACCGGCTTTTCGCCACGAAAGCAAAACTTGTCGGTATACATTATGGCAGGATTTGCCAAATATGAAGAATTATTAAAAGAATTAGGAAAGCATAAGACGGGAAAATCCTGTTTATACATAAAGCGACTTTCGGAAATAAATATGGATGTTTTGACAGAATTAATCAAAGTGTCCTATAACCATTTCAATCATAAATATAATAGCTAACTGAATACTAAAATGAAAAAAACACTATTAGGGCTTTTCCTGCTAATGGCAATCTCCACATCAGCCCAAAAAATGAACAGTAACAAAAAAACCCTGGTTGCAGCTGTTGAAAAACACAAATCCGAATTGATTAAGATAAGTGATTCAGTATGGGCCTTGGCAGAAACAGCTTTTGAAGAACACAAATCAGCAAAAATATTAGCGGACTATGCCGAAAAAAATGGCATGACGGTCGAACGTGGTGTAGCTGGAATACCGACGGCCTTCACGGCCACATACGGTTCAGGAAAACCAGTAATCAGTATCTTGGGGGAGTTTGATGCCTTGCCAGGTATTTCTCAAAAAGCCCAGGCTACAAAAGAACCACTCAATGATGGTGCAGCAGGCCATGGTTGTGGGCATAACCTTTTCGGAGCGGCAAGTTTAGGTGCTGCAATCGCCACCAAGGAATTGATCGAACAAGGAAAACTAAAAGGTACCATAAAATTTATGGGGACACCTTCTGAAGAGAAATTCTTCGGTAAAATTTGGATGGTACGCGAGGGCATTTGGGATGATGTTGATGTAAACCTCAGTTGGCACCCATCCGCGAATACGGAGGCCGATGTTCAGAGTACACTGGCCCTTGTGGATTTTAAAGTAGAATTCTATGGCCAAGCAGCTCATGCCTCAGCCGACCCTTGGAACGGGCGAAGTGCTTCAGACGCCCTGGAACTCTACACTACGGGAATCAACTATTATCGCGAACATATAAAACCTACGGTCCGTATTCATTATCATATTCAAGATGGAGGACAAGTAGTAAATGTGGTCC
>JBATIW010000019.1:0-2545 GCA_049668005.1 Maribacter sp. | reverse complement strand
GCAATCCACAATAACATGGCAGTAACAAAGGCAGATGCCGCAATGGTCATATTACTCTTCCTGCCCAATAATAATCCCATGCCCATTGTAGCCCAGGATACATAAAGGATACTTTCATAGGCATCACTCCAGGGAGCATGCCCGGAAATATACCAACGTAAAATTAATCCGGAGGTATGCCAGATAAAAAATATATAAATTATTCCCTTAAAAAAGTATGTCGCTATATTCCATATCCTTCTTTCCTTAAAAATTGTAAACACAAGTACAAAGAACATAAGGATACCAACAAGGGCATAGTATTTATAGAGGCGATTAAAAATATCGAGTTTGTTGTAAATAATTTCCGCCTTTACCCTGTTTTCTGAAGGAAGCACCTCACTGCCATGGTTTAGTTGGTTCTGATGAAATGCAGCCAGTAGTTTATCCGATTCGGTATAGTCCTTATTTGCTATTGCACTTTGAAGAGAATGCAAATAATACGGAACAGCATTTTTGATGAAATTCGCATAAAGTGAGTCAGGTACTTTGTATTGCCCGGACCTGTATTCTACGGCAGACACCCATTTGTTATTCTCATCATTCAACAATGGGAAGATTTTTATAATTTCTCCGCTCAGTGCCCTGTTTAAAAGCCCAAGGCGTAAATCGACATCTTTATAATCCTGTTGAAATTTATTCGGAGTACTGGTGGCGTAAGCATCTTGTAAATAAGGTGCTAGTTTATAAGCCCCTTTAGAGTCAAAAAAATCGGTCGCTTTTACGTATTTCTGAGCTCCTTCTACTCCTATTATTCCGCGGAGGCTATCATTTTGTCCTTTTTTATCGAGGGCTATAAATTCTGTATTGTACCAGAGGGCCGGGTTTAACATCATGGATAAGAATACCTGATCGGCATTCAGGTCTTTGTATTTATCCTTAAAACTTAGTTTGCGAAGTAATTCTGAAGAAAATGTATTAAGCGGTTTCATTCTTCCTCCGCCATCCTGTATGACTAATTCTCCAAATTTCGCCGCATGCTCTTTAGTAACGGTAGAAGCATTTAAGAGGGAGTCCAGTTGCTGCTGACTTGGCGTATTTTGATGATTGTGGTCCCCGTCCTGAGTTTTTCCCTGGGCATTAAGGCTTATAACCCCAAAAAGCATTATAGCCGAAGCCACTGCCTTTTGCTTCTTTAATTTATCCAGTCCTTGGGTTAACTCCTTAAATCGGGTTTTGCCAAAGAACATGATCCCCATTAATCCAATATATAATAAAAAGTACCCCATATAGGTAATCCAGGTGCCCCAAAAGTCATGATTAACTGAAAGAACGGTTCCGCGCTCATCCGGATCAAAACTTGCCTGGAAAAAGCGGTATCCCTTATGGTCAAGAATATGATTCATAAAAATATCATAATCAAATGGCCGCTCGTCTTCTACGGTAACTTTACTCATGAAAGAGGCATAGCTTTTTTCAGTTCCCGGGTATTTCTCGGCTATAAAATCGTTCAGTTTAATGCTAAAAGGCAATTGATACACTTTTGATCCATATCGAAGGCTGAAATCAAGACCCCCAACTTTAAATTTGTCTGAATAATTGCTTGAACCCTTCCCTCCTAATAATATTTTCGTAACCGTTTCACCATTACTGCTTATTTTAAGAACCAAAGCATCCTGCGTAGCTGGTGTAATTTCATTTTCCGGCACACTTACAACTCCGTAAGAACCCTGAACAAGTGGCTCGGGTAAAACAAATTGCATCCCCCCCATATTATAAAGCGATCGTAACTGAAGCTCCTGTAAACTATCTTTCACGACTATACCGCGAAACTGATCTGCCATTCTCATAAAGCTCCCTTCGAAAGGCGATTTAACTTGATATACACTGTCAGTCGTCACTATGTTTACAGCACCCTCCGTTTCCCTGTTCAATGAAAACAGGATATTATGGATATTTGCTACTTTCCCATTTTCGAGATAATGTTCATGCCTGTTGCCATCTCCGGCTTCTACTATTTTTAAATAGTAATTTCCTGTTGAATCCGGAATTAAGTCATTCTTGGCACCTTTAATAAAACCATCATAAGCAACGGTAACTTCTTGTCCGTTAAAATCTGATGTCCAGGGTAAATTTGATTTTATGGCTTCAGGAGTTACAATAAGATCATCTTCAAGAATCTTTCGTTTAGGCTCCCCTGCTATTTCCCCATCAATAAATACGGTAAGAAAGGTTTTATCAGAATAGAAAACATTTTCTGTACGACCTTCCCGGATGGGCATCATACCCTCAAAACTTATGTACCTGGTGACAAAAGCGCCCACAATAATTAAAATCCAGGAGATATGGAGTGTTAATACAGGCCATTTTTCTTTGCGCAATAGACGATAACGAAAAATATTACCAACAAAGTTGATTACAAAAAAAACCATGATCAACTCAAACCAGGTAGTATTATAGATCCAGATTCTTGCAGTTTCCGTGCTATACCAACTCTCTATGAATGTACCAAATGCCATTGCGGTAGCAAAAACAATGAAAAGAACCGCCATTAAACGGGTAGAAA
>JBATIW010000018.1:0-5001 GCA_049668005.1 Maribacter sp. | reverse complement strand
ATTGAGAATATGGCTTATTTTACCCCTGATGAATTACCAAATAACAAATACTATATCTTTGGGAAAGAGGGGGCTAAAAACCTTGCTGAAGATTTAAATGTTTCCTTTTTAGGTGAAGTTCCTTTGGTTCAAAGTATTCGGGAAGCTGGCGACGTAGGTAGACCTGCAGCCTTGCAGACTGCTTCTCCAATTGAGGCTTCTTTCGAAGAAATAACAAGAAACGTTGTTCAGGAATTAGTGGGTAGAAATAAAAGTTTACCACCTACAGAGGCAATCAAAATTACCACAATGGCTGGTTGTTCAGCGGTTAACAAGAAATGAGTATGACATCAGATGAACTAAAATTTAATATTGAAAAAGCACTCGATGAAATCCGTCCTTTTCTACAAAGCGATGGCGGTGATATTGAGCTTGTTTCAATAGATGATAATGATACTTCTGTCAAGGTAAAACTCCAAGGAGCTTGTGTGGGTTGTACGGTTAACCAAATGACTCTAAAAAGTGGTGTTGAAATGACCATTAAGAAATATGCGCCTCAAATTGAGGAGGTCATCAACCTTGATTAGGCAATTTTAGTCTTTATATTCTTGCCTGGTACGTAAACAGATTATAGTACCTACCTTCTTTGGCAATTAGTTCATCATGCGTTCCTTGCTCGGCAATTCTTCCATTTTCAATAACCAATATCTGATTGGCCTTGCGTATGGTACTCAATCTATGGGCAATGACGAAAGTGGTTCTTCCTTCCGTAAGTTTGGCTAAACTTTTTTGGATCAAAGCTTCACTTTCCGTATCCAGGTTTGATGTTGCTTCATCCAATATCAATATTTTAGGGTTTGCCAGCACTGCCCTGGCAATAGCGATTCGTTGACGTTGACCTCCTGATAATTTAATGCCACGTTCTCCGATGAGTGTGTCCAAACCTTCATCAAAACGATCTGTAAACTCATCGACATAAGCAGCTTTAACGGCTTGTTGCAATTCTTCGTCACCTGCGTTGGGTCTAGGAAAAAGAATATTTTCCCTTATGGTACCCTCAAATAAAAAATCATCCTGTAAAACCACTCCCAAGTGTTGTCTAAAACTGTTGAGATTTACTTTGGACATATCTTTGCCATCAACGGTTATTTTACCTGATTGTGGATTTAGAAAACTTGCTGCCAAACCAGCAATGGTACTTTTACCGGAACCAGAACTCCCAACAAGGGCAACTACAGATCCCGATTTTACATCAAAGTTGATCTTATGTAGCACCTCTTTTTCTTCTTCATAAGCAAAAGATACATTTTCAAATGACATATCGCCTTTTACGTTCTCTAATAATAGTACGCGTTTCTCTTCGTCGGCCTCTGGGACCATGTTCATTAATTCTTCGGTACGGTCCAATCCTGCCAAAGCTTCAGTCAATTGACTGCCGATATTGCTCATTTGAACTATCGGAGCGACCATAGTACCTAATAATACGGTAAACATTAATAAATCACCAATGGTCAATTCGCCCTGCATTATTTTATAACCGCCGTAGCCCATTACACCAGTAGTTGCAATACCAATTAGGAAGGTGGCCGAGCTAGTCATAAATGCCGTAGTGGTCAAACTTTTCTTCACATTTTGAAACAATTCCTCAACACCTTCTTCAAAGACTTTGTGTTCCTGGGCCTCTGCATTGAAACCTTTGATGACCCTAATTCCGCCTAAAGTCTCGGTTAATCTTCCTTTTACTTCTGCATTGATTTTCCCTCGATTTCGGAAAATAGGGCGAATAATCTTAAACGCTTTTAAGGCGATTATACCGAATAGGGCCAAAGGGATAAAAGTAAAAAGCGTCATGCTTATACTTATTCGAAGTAATAATATTAACGATACGATTGCAGTAATTGTCCCGCCTACCAGTTGCACTAATCCTGTTCCTATTAAATTCCGAACCCCTTCAACATCAGACATGATCCGTGAAACCAAAGCTCCTGATTTGGCATTGTCGAAAAACCGAATTGGGAGTGAAAGTACCTTTTGTTGAACTTGGGCCCGTAATTCCGAAATCATGAATTGTGCCTGTACGCTAAGTATTTTGGTTAATAGAAACGAGGTAACCGATTGGACCAAAATGGCCAAAATAACAACGGCGACCAATACCTTAAGCATTTGAATATCATTGTTCGCAAGAACATCATCAATTAAATATTTAGAAGCAACAGGGGTTACAAAACTTGCTGCCCTACTGATCACTATCAAGAGCAACCCGACAAAAACTAGATTTCTTCTTGGCCATATAATGGTTTTGAATGCGGTAAGAATACTTATTTTTTTATTTGACATTAAATGAGGAATTCAATTTTTAGAAGACGCAAGTTACTCCAAATTTATATGGATTTGTTGATTGGGATCCAAGTGCTATTAATTTTGACAAAAAATTAGTATTTCATTTTCAAGTCCTTTATTTTCACAACGATAGTGTGAAGCTGTCATTAAGATTTAAATAAAAGAGTAATATCAATGCGTATGAGGTTTATATATGTTGCCCTGTTTTTAGGAATATTATCATGCTCAACGAAAGAGCAATTAACAGAAACGGAACAATGGGAGGTTCAGGCAGAAAATATTACGATTATTAGAGATGATTTTGGGGTGCCCCATATTTATGGAAAGACTGATGCGGATGCTGTTTTCGGATTGCTTTACGCCCAATGTGAGGATGATTTTAATCGTGTGGAACAGAATTACATTTGGGCAACAGGAAGGTTGGCCGAAGTTGATGGGGAAGATGCCTTGTATAGTGATTTAAGAGCAAAACTCTTTATGACTGAAGAAGAAGCCAAGGCCAACTACGAGAAAAGCCCAGATTGGTTAAAGGAAATATGTGATGCTTTTGCAGCTGGTGTAAATTATTATTTACATACGCATCCTGAAGTAAAACCTAGATTATTGACGCGTTTTGAACCATGGATGCCCATGTATTTCAGTGAGGGATCAATTGGGGGGGATATAGAGCGGATTTCAACAAAAAAAATCAAGGCCTTTTATGAAGGTGGAATGCAAATACCTGAAATGGAAGCGCTAAAAATCAAAGAAGAAAAGGAAATGGCCGAGCCCCAAGGTTCTAACGGAATAGCCATATCAGGGCAATTAACGGAGTCTGGTAATGCCATGCTATTGATAAATCCGCATACCTCTTTTTATTTTAGGGGAGAAGTGCATGTAGTCAGCGAACAGGGCTTAAATGCTTATGGGGCAGTAACCTGGGGGCAATTTTTTGTGTATCAAGGTTTCAACGAAAAAACAGGATGGATGCACACCTCGACCTATACCGATGTGATGGATGAGTTTAAGGAGACAATTATAAAAATGGAAGATGAACTGTTGTATCAATATGGAGAAGAATTACGACCCATTGAAGAATCCAACATCACTCTAAAATATATAGATGGTGACGAATTGAAGAAGAAGACCTTTCCTGCCTATCATACCCATCATGGTCCCATAACCCATTTAGTCGATGGCCAATGGACGGCTTCTGCCATGATGTGGGAACCCGTAAAAGCCTTGGAACAGTCATTTGTTCGCACCAAAAAAGATGGGTATAAAGGTTTTAAGGAAATGATGGATATTCGAACCAACTCTTCCAACAATACGGTTTATGCCGATGCGGAAGGGAATATTGCCTATTTCCATGGGAATTTTGTCCCAAAAAGGAATGTTTCCTTTGATTATTCCCAAGCCGTTGACGGCAGCAACCCCAAAACCGATTGGCAAGGCTTGCATACCGTTGACGAAAATATTCTTCTGCTTAACCCAGAAAACGGATGGCTTCAAAATTGCAATTCCACGCCTTTTACAGCAGCGTTGGAATTCAGTCCAAAAAAGGAAAACTATCCAAAATACATGTCAATTGATAGGGAGAATTTTCGAGGGATTCATGCGATCAATTTATTGAAGGATATCAAAGGGTATACTTTGGATAATTTGATAGAACTAGCCCATGACCCCTATCTGCCGGATTTTGAAAAGTTAATCCCGCGACTTGTAAGAGCTTATGATTCAGATGATGACAAGAAGCCAAAACTACGGCAGGCAATAGATGTGCTAAGGCAGTGGGATTTTAGGACGTCGAAGGAATCTGTTGCAATGACACTTCCCCAATTTTATGGAACACACTATGGTCAAAAAGGGAAACGAACTGAAGGAATGAGCGATATGCAACGAATGGATTATTTCGGTACTTCTTCACCAATGGGTGAGCGATTGCGCATTTTTGAAGAGGTGCTTGATGAATTGATTGTTAATTTTGGTACTTGGGAGATGCCTTGGGGCGAAGTAAATCGGTATCAACGTTTAAATGGCGATATACGTCAGCCCTTTGATGATAGCAAACCAAGTATCCCAGTTGGTTTTGCCTCTGGGCGTTGGGGAGCTTTGGCAGCCTACGGAGCACGATATACCAATAATACGAAAAAGCTATATGGTACCCGTGGAAATAGCTTTGTAGCTGTTGTAGAGTTTGGGAAAAAAGTAAAAGCCAAGAGTATTCTGGCAGGTGGACAAAGCGGAGATCCCGATTCACAACATTTTAATGATCAAGCACAGCGTTATGCTGATATTCAATTTAAGGAAGTGCCTTATTATAAGGAAGATGTTATTGAGAGGGCCAAAGAGAAATATAAGCCTGGTCAGCGATAGCACTATTCTTTTGTAATTATCAAAGTCGCTTTAGAACCCGCTGATAATAACCATTTATTGGAATAAATAAGCTGTCCGGTTTCGTCATAAACGTCAACTTGTGCCGTATTAGGACTTGCAGAACCCTCATTGAGGGCTTCAAAATCCAGACGGTTAAATCCTTTTTCCAAATCTACATTAACCCCTTTAAAGCTTCCTGTTAGCAATACATTGTGGTCAATAACGTAACCGTTCTTATAAATTTTAACGCGATCACCGTCTACATATTCATGATCACGACAAACAATACCGACAAACTTGCCGTTGTTTTTAATATCACCTAAATAT
>JBATIW010000017.1:0-2180 GCA_049668005.1 Maribacter sp. | reverse complement strand
GCCAATGGTTGCTACAAGAATATAAATAAACAATCCGCCAATCTTACTTGCACCAGCACCTTCATAATTCTTGGCTTTGGTAAATGACAGCATTATGCCGGCCGTAGTTGCGAAAACGACCATCCATAAAAACTTGGACCCCAATGATGAGAGGGCTTTTTCTTTATTTCTAATAACCTCGAAATTGTTTTCCAAAAACCCGGCAAAATGATCAGCCAAATAATGGGATAGACCAACGGCGAAAAAGGCAAGACAAAGCATGATGACATAGTCGTGTAAGGTGGTGACCCTAGTTATTTTTTCAGTATGGGCTGTTACTTTTGCCTTTAATGTTTCTATTGAGGAATTATCGGCCTTTAACCATTTGTCTATACGGTCAGATTTTCCAATACCAAGTAATATTATGGCCATCCAAAGATTGGCAACGACAATATCAATCAAAACCATATCCCCAAATTTCTTGGGATTGAATTCAAACACCTCTAACATGGCTGCTTGGTTGGCCCCACCGCCGATCCAACTACCTGCAATTGTTGTCAACCCACGCCATACGGCATCAAATCCAGCTCCACCTACGGTTTCAGGTGAAAATATGGAGACAATTAGAATGGCTATTGGCCCGCCAATAATTATCCCCGCAGTACCCGTTAAAAACATAATCAATGCCTTGGAACCAAGATTCATAATTGCCTTAAGGTCTATGCTCAAGGTCATAAGAACAAGTGCGGCAGGTAATAAGTAGCGACTTGCTATATAATAAAGGTTAGAACTCTCTTCAGAAATAAGACCGGTACTTGTTAAAACCGCTGGAAGCATGTAACACATCAACAAGGTTGGAATAATGGTATAGAATTTTTTCCAGAAACCCTTCTTAATTGATGAGGTATAAAAAACAAACCCCAAGCAAAGGCATAACAATCCAAAAATTACGGTATCCTCTGAAAGTGGAAGTTGGTTCATGATGTACTGTTTATTCTGTAGGAATCAAATATAAACAAATAAAAAAAGGTGGAAGCGCTAGGTAAACCAGCTTAAATATTCAGCCAGTAGGTGAGTTTGAGGTTGATGGACCTGAGTTTCGGCATAAAGCTATTTACAAAGTAATTATCGTTGTAAACCAGGAACAGGTCAGATAGTGGGGCGAAGCGCCACTGTAAGCGGGAATTGATACCCAAGTTATCCCTTTGGTTACTGTATTGGATGAGGGTAGACCAGAATATGGATTTGCTAAACGTAAGGTCAAATTTTGGGCTAATCAGCAAGATATCTGCACTGCCATAAGGCTCAGGAAGCTGGATTTGATCATAATTGAAAACTAACGAAACAAAAGCTTTGGGTTGAAAACGCATAGTCATCCGACCTTCCAGGGAAAAGCGGTCCCCGTTAAAAAATCCTCCAATAGTAGGTTCCACGGAATAGGAGAAGATTCGCCTGCGGTCTGAATTGTATTGAAAACTGAGTGAATTGTAATGATACCCCTGGTCTCCTGGCAAAGGGATCGCTTCATCATCACCGGAGGGATCAAATTCGTCAAGCAAAAATGTGTATTGATTCCTGAAGGAAGCCTCTATTCTTGATTGGTCCTGAAAACGTGCTTCCCAGGAACCACCGAAGGTGTAATCCGTGTTTTTAAAATTCATGCTGGGGCTCCAGATAAAGTTGGGATTAAACCGGAAGCTGTGGTTTTGGATAATCCCCTTTTTAGGCCAAAATACCCGCTCCATGCTGACGAAGCTTTTTATAATATCCGTTCGGCGCACAAACCCCAGATCAGATTCAAAATCCTCCCCAATAAATATTGCTTTACCAAAGACATTGAAATACCGGGAATTGTACTCTACCCTGGTTCCTGTAGAGAGATCTTCCCATCGGCCCCCTGGCTCAAAAGATTTATGCAAAAAGAGTTTACCATTCCATACATTGTCTTCTGAGATGAGGTTGTAATCAATACCTAAGACCCGGTTGTAGCGTTCCTCATCCGTTTGAAAATCATAATCCTTCAGGGATTGCCTGTTGATAAAGAATAATCCGATGTTCGATCGTGAAAATACCTGCTGCTGCAATGCCAGCATCATGTTATTGTTGGAGGCAATTTCATTGGCTTCATCGGCTTCGGTTTGTATGTTTAGAAAACCGAGCCGAAGATTATTATTCACTTTCCCACTGAGCCTTACTCCTGT
>JBATIW010000016.1:0-5436 GCA_049668005.1 Maribacter sp. | reverse complement strand
TTCTATAAGGTTTGAAGATCATTATCAACACACCTCCGGCAAAATTTGAAAGTGACCCCTGTAATGCCAAGCCTATTGCCAAACCAGCGGCAGCAATAACAGCAGCAAAAGTGGTGACATTAACACCAAGTTGTGAAATGACCACTAAAATCAAGAAAATCCTTAACGCCCATGAAATTAAGTTCAATAAGAATCTTTGTAGCGATTCATCATACTTACTTTTTGCCATGGTTTTGCGTGTAGCGCCTACTATTTTTTTGATTACCCAAGCGCCAACAATATATAATATAATTGCTGCCAATAGTTTTGGTCCAAATTCTTTGGCCAATTCAATTCCGTAATTAAACCATTCTTCTGCTTTTTCCATTTTATATTCCAGTTAATGTTATTCGATGCGCGAAGATATGAATTGAGATAAAAAATATCCAAATCATGAGAAAAGAATACCAAAAATTTTTGCAATAAAAAAACCCATCAAAAATTTCTTTTAGATGGGTTCAAATATTGGCTGTGAATTGACTAAATATTTAGAAAACTACCTATTTCCTGTAGTCCTTCACCTTTATAGTCAGATTTCTGAATGGCTTGCATAAATTGTACCAAATTGGCAGGTTTCATGTTATTGCCGAGTACTCGTATTAGCATAAATCCTTTTTCATCATTATCGCCATAAATTATGACCTCATCAATCATCTCATCATCCCCCATATATTTTATTACCCCCTTGCCATAGCTCGTATTGAGTTTCATGAGGTCAATGAATTTTTCGTTCTTCAATATAGCCTTAACAGCTGTCTTTTCAGCTTCAAACTCAATAGTGTTTGCATCGGTCTTTTTGAATGCCAATACGTTCATCTTTTTAAGCGAATTCAATGCTTCTCTTTGTTCAGCGTTCAAATCAGCTTTATCCATAGTCAAAAGGCTAACGGGAAGGTCTACCGAAAGAAAATTAGGGTTTTCAGCATTATCAACATAATACTCCTGAAGGCTCTGGGTAGAGGAACAACTGGCCACCACCAACAGTAGTAACACCAATAGACTGTTTATTATTTTTTTCATGTGTTCATGTATTACTATTGTAATGTAAATTACTAAAAATCGGTCACCAATGATATCGTGACCGATTTTTTAACTTCTTATTAATTCTTCTTTCCTGCGTCGTTTAATTCTTCTGGAAGGTTCATTTTTTTGGTAAGACTACCGATTTTATTCAAATCAATATCCCCGGTCATCGAGACCAAAACGGTTTCGAATTTTCTTCCATTAACATCAACATCCATATTCTTCATACCTGACACGAACATCAACAGTTCTGTTACATGGTCTTTATGCTTCCCATTTTTAATGTAGAACTTCACATTCACATCCTTATCTTTTACTCGCATCAATTCCTCCAAAGAAGATTTTTTTAGATACTTCTTAACAGTAGCTGACATGTCTGCGGCAATGCCTTTATCCTCGGTTATAAAAACCTTGATACCGTTGATTCCCTGCGCCATTTCAACAAACTCCCTAGCGTCTTCGTCATCATCCAGACTTCCGATTGATGACACCAAATCTATCATTCCCTTGTTTACGATGACAGCTCCTACCTCATCCATATGCTCATATTTATCAAAGATAGATTGTGAGATTAGGGCGAATGGTAATAATGCGATTGTTAAAATTAAAGTGATTTTTTTCATGATTGTTGTTTTTTGATTGATTGTGATTAATTAAAATTAAGTGGCAACTTACAGTTTAAGTTTGGTGTAATCTGCCACTATTTGTTTTGCTAATTTATTTGTTTTACTAATTCTTTTTGCCGGCATTATTCAATTCTTCCGGAAGGTTCATTTTTTTTGTGAGTGAACCTATCTTTCTTAAATCAATGTCTCCCGTCAAGGAAAGTAGTACAGTTTCGAATTTTCTGCCATTCACCTCAAGATCAACATTGCTTACTCCTGTAACGAACATTAACAATTCGCTTACATGATCTTCGTCCTTACCATTTTTTATGTAGAACTTCGCATTTGTATCTTTGTCTTTTACCCGCATTAATTCCTCAAGCTTGTTACTTTTAAGATACTGGTTCATGGTTTTCATCATATCTGCCGATATACTTTTGTCTTCAGTAATGAAAACCTTTAAATTCTTTAGACTCTTTGCAATGTCCATGAAATCCTTTGCTTCTGGATCATCTACCTCTACATCTATATTAGAAAGTAGTCTAAACATACTTTGGTTGACTACTACGGCACTTACATTGTCCAGATCTTCGAATTTATCAAAGGGGGATTGTGAGAAACCCAGGGCAGGTAATACTGCCATTGCTAGTATTATTATAATTTTTTTCATGATATTAATATTAATTGTTGTTGTAAATTTTTTGTTTTGTATTTTCAAATTCATTTAAATAGGCCACTTTCTCAGTACCTCGACTAAAATTACTAGCCAAAAGACTTAATGCTTTTTTCGTTTCATTATAAGCATATTCAGCCTCTTTCTGTTTTTGGTATTCATTACCAAAGTATATGCCAAACATAAGAACTGCAACTGCTGCAACGGAAGCCCACTTGAAATAATCCCTTCTGGTTTTTAGTGGAACCTGCTTGGTAAACCGTTCTTCCTTGGCCAAGGAAAAATATTGAAACATGGGGGCATATTGCTCTAGATGTGTTGGCACACTTTCTTGTGAGAAATATGTTCTAAGCTCTTTTTCTTCAGCCACTGAAGTAGCCGCTTCAAGATATTTTTCCAATAGTTTTTCTATTCTATCCAATTCCATAACTATGTTTTTGCATTAATTTTTCTCGTACTGTTTTACGGGCTCTTGATAAAGTAACCCGTATTGCGGTCGGTTTCATATTCAATAATTCACCTATTTCGTCAAAATCGTATTCTTCAACATCCCTCAACTGTAAAACCATTTTTTGTTGCTCGGGCAATTCCTCCATGATCCGCTCTACCCAACTTAAACTATCTTTTGTTTCTACTTGTTTTTGCAATGATGCGTTATCATCACTATAATTACTGTGAACAAGTTTTAAATTACCTGCCTGCTTTGACTTAAGCCGATCCAAGCAAAAATTCTTGGTCATTGTCATGGCAAAAGCCTCAATATTATTGTACTTGCCAATACTCTCATTTTTAGACCACAACTTCATTAAAATCTCCTGCGTGGCATCCTCAGCCTCTTCCCTTGAAACAAGCAGGCGTTTTGCGAGCCTAAAGAGCTTATCCTTAAAGGGCATTACCACATTTAAAAATTCCGACTGTTTCATTTATTGGCTTAGTTGTCAGCAACCATTCTTACTGGTCTACATAATCAAGACGAAGTATAACGATTTTTGTTACAAAAAGTTTTTATTCTGTGTTAATCTCAGTAAATTAGGCATCCAGTTAAAAAAAAGTTGCGTATATAGTATAATCTATTGCTTTTAAAAGTTCCCCATCTATTATTTCATTTTCTTGGAATGATAATTGAGGTCTTTTCTTGATTATAGCATGAAAAAAGAAAATTATGAAAAAGTTTTTATTGTTATTCCTTTCCATAGGTCTTATTCTCACCTCTTGTAAAAAAAGTGATGATGACCTTACCCCACCGGATGGTATTGATCCAGAACCAACAGCCAATGTAGATGTAGATGTACAGGATTTTATGTGGAAGGCAATGAACTTTTGGTATTTCTGGCAAGCAGATGTGCCTAATTTGGCTGATTCTAAATTTCTGAACACTCCTGAGGGTATCGAAGCCTATACAGAATTTTTGGCTTCGGAGTCAGATCCAGGAGTCTTTTTTGATGATATGCTATTGTTCAATGAAGACCGGTTTAGTTTTTATTCAGAGGACTACAAAGAGCTAACACAGGCTTTTTCCGGCATTTCTAAAAGCAATGGTCTCGAATTTGGACTTGTGCGCTTCTCAAATAGCGACGATCTTTTTGGTTATGTACAATATATTGTCCCAAATTCTGATGCATCAACAAAGGATATCAGCAGAGGGGAATTATTTACTGGGGTAAACGGCCAAACACTTACTATTGACAATTATATTGATTTACTTTTTGGGGATAGTGATACGTATACCCTAAATATGGCATATTTAGCAAATGATATAATTACATCCAATAACAAAGAGGTGGAATTAACCAAACTTGAAGGATTGGTTGAAAATCCAGTCTTTCTCTCTAAAACCTTTGATATTAGTGGGGAAAAAATAGGGTATTTGGTGTATCATGGTTTTACCAATGAATTTGACGAAGACCTTAATAATGCCTTTGGTGCTTTTAAAGCAGAAGGGGTTACCAATTTGGTACTTGACCTTCGCTACAATCCAGGAGGCTCTGTAAATTCTGCTAGATTATTATCAAGTATGATCTATGGTACGAATACGGATGAATTGTTCTTAAGACAGCGATGGAATGCAAAAATACAAGGACAATTAAGTGATTCACAATTAACGGATTATTTTGGTGATGAAACAAGTGACGGAACTGCCTTAAATACACTTAATCTTAGTAAAGTATATATTATTGCCACAAATGGTTCAGCTTCTGCCAGTGAGTTGGTCATGAATGGATTGGCACCTTATGTTGATGTAGTTCATATTGGGGAGACCACAAGAGGAAAAAATGAGTTTTCAATTACAATGGTTGATGATTTTGACGGAAGTTACATTTATAATCCTGAAAGAGAAGCCAATATTAATCCTGATAACCAGTGGGCTATTCAGCCTTTGGTAGGTAGAAATGAAAACGCGGATGGTTTTTCGGATTACACATCGGGCTTAACACCTACAATTGAATTACAAGAAGATTTAGCCAATTTGGGTGCCTGGGGTGATCAAAATGAACCCCTTTTGGCAAGGGCGATTCAAGAAATCACAGGTGCTTCTGGCAAAAGAGGTTTTGAGGTGCAAATGCCTGCCGATGTAATGACCAGTTCTAAAATGTTTACCATCCTGAAAGATAATATGATCTTGGATAAACCTTTGGACCTTAAAATGCAGTAAATAAATATTAAAAATATATGCATTCCAAATGAAAAAGGTAATTGGTATACTGTCTTTGCTCTTGATTCTATCTTGTGGTAAAGACAAAGATTTATCTATACCAAACACTATCAATCCAGATCCAAATGCGGGCGTAGATGTACAGGACTTTATGTGGAAAGCCATGAACTTTTGGTATTTCTGGCAAGCGGATGTATCGGACTTGGCGGATGACCGGTTTGTTGATTCGGTGGATTATACTGAATTTCTTGCCTCCGAAACAGACCCAGGTATCTTTTTTGATAATAAATTGTTGTTCACCGAAGACCGGTTTAGTTTTTATTCTGAGGACTACAAAGAGTTAACACAGTCTTTTTCCGGTATTTCTAGAAGTAATGGACTCGAATTTGGGCTCGTGCGCTTTCAAGGTAGCGATGAACTATTTGGGTACGTATGGTATATTG
>JBATIW010000015.1:0-2101 GCA_049668005.1 Maribacter sp. | reverse complement strand
AAATAGCCGGTCGTTCAAGGTTGGCAATAACTATGGATGGTTTTTGGGAGATTAAATCCAATATTTCCTTTTTCTCTTTATCTGAGTAATACAGACGTCCTTGGTGGAAGAAATTTTCTAAAAAGTAATCAGACCTCTCATCAAATGGTGTACCTATTCTTTTTATGATGACATCAGCATCTTCAGGACTTTTCACTAAAGTACCATGGTCATTGATAACTTCTGGGGTCAACATTCCATCGACATACACTTTAGTTCCTTTTTTTAGCGGTAATAGGGCGTCATTCTTTAAAAGTACCATTGATTTGGCCTGGGCAATCTTCCCTTTATCCCTAAATGCTTTTTGCCCCGCTATTTGAGTCGCTTTGTGTTCATTCACATATGGATTATCAAAAAGTCCTAAACGGAATTTGTCACGCATTATACGCTTTACCGAAACATCCAATCTTTTTTCATCAAGCAGGCCCTCATTCACTAATTCTATAATTAGCTCAGGACTGCTCTCACCACCAAATTGGTCACAACCGGCGTCGATTACTTTTTTGATTCGTTCTTTGTATGTGAGACGTTCAACCCCCCAAGCGCGACCTTCTCCCATCTTGGAATCTGAGATAATTTGCCAATCCGTGCAAACCACACCTTGAAAATTTAAAGAATCGCGTAATAGTCCCTGTATAATATCCTTGTTGAATCCAAAACCTATATCTTCACTTGTCTGACCGACCGGAATCCCATAATACGGCATTATTTGAGCAGTATTGGCTTCAAAAGCACCTTCTGTAAATGGGATAACATGGTAATCAAAATTATCTCCAGGATATACTTGGTCCTTTCCATAAGGAAAATGGGCATCTTCACCATCCTTTTGGGGTCCACCACCAGAAAAATGTTTGGTCATACATGCAACACTATTTTGATTTAGAGAATCTCCTTGGAAACCTAAGACGTAAGCTTTGGTCATCATTGCCGATAGATATGCATCTTCACCAAAAGTGCCATTCGCACGGCCCCAACGTGGTTCTGTAGCTAAATCGGCCATGGGGTGTAGGGCTAATCGAATGCCCACGGCATTGTATTCCTTTCGGGCAATATCCCCAAATTCCCGGACCAAAACAGTGTCTCTTGTCGCTGCCAAACCGAATGAACTTGGCCATTTTGAAAATGCAGGGGTAAATAAGCCTGCTCCGGGGTTGTTTTCAGTGCCATGTCTTGGGTCTGTAGCTATGGTAATGGGTATTCCTAATCGAGTACGTTCGGCCATTTTCTGTATTGTATTGTTGTATTTAGCCATTTTATCAGCATCCAATGAAGCCAATATGTTGAAACTATTCATTTTCTTCCTGGCAATCATCTCAGAGTTTTGAGGTAGCACAAAAGACATCATAAGTTCGATAGGCTTGCTCGATAATACCGGCGTTTCCATGGGTTCGCCATCTGACGTTGTACCAATCATCGTAAGGAACATTGAACCTGCTTTTTCTTCCAAACTCATTTGACCTACTAAATCGTTGACCCTATTATCAATACTCACATTCGGATTTTCATAGAAATCCATTTTTCCGTTCTTGTTCAAGTCCCGATAAGAAATACCGGATTCATTTAGGGTAGGGGCCTCTACTCCCAAAAGTTCCATATTGTTCTTCGAGGCACTCTTTTTGCTAAAATAAATTACGGCATAACCTACCACTAGAATAGCCAAAATGCCCAACAATAAGTACTTCAATACCTTCCAAATTTTTCTCATGATACGGTTATAGTGTTATTTCGACACAATAGTACAAAATAAATTTCTATTGTGCTATTTTGACACAATAATATTCTACATTTGCTTGCATGAATCTAAATCCGATTGATTTTGCTGCACAAATAGTTGATGAATGTCTCCCTGGAAATTCGATAGATTGCGTTATTTTAGGATATGAAGACCAGCAATTGAAAATATTGTTACTCAAATGGAAACATGAGAATGTTTGGTGCCTGCCTGGAGGTTTTATTCGCAAGGATGAGGGCATGGATCAAGCAGCATTGCGCATTTTAGAGGTACGCACAGGGCTGAAATCTGTTTTCCTTAAGCAATTTTATACTTTTGGAAGTGTAAAAC
>JBATIW010000014.1:0-2531 GCA_049668005.1 Maribacter sp. | reverse complement strand
CCCTGAAGCCTGGGCAATCAATGAAAAAGGTGAAAAAGTGCAAGCTGCATCGTGGTTTATGGGGGTTTGTCCTACCGAACCCGGTTTCCGTCAGTATCGTTTTGGCCAGCTACGGGATTTACTTTTGGAGTATGATCTGGATGGTGTTTGGATGGACTATGTGCATTGGCATGCACAGTTTGATGAACCTGAGCCCATCTTGCCCGAAACGTGTTTTTGTGATCATTGTCTTGATAATTTCTCAAAAGATTCAGGAATCGAAATACCGGACGGAATTACCTCAAAGAAGGCACTATGGATACTGAACAACCATGATGAATCATGTCGTAATTGGCGATGCGAGGTGATTTATGATTGGACCTATGAAATAAAAAGGATTATCAAGGAAATCAAACCAGAGGCGCTCCTTGGACTTTATCATTGTCCATGGGACGATCAGGAATTTAATAGTGCAAGGCGTTCCATACTGGGACTCGACTATAATCTATTAAAAGAAACCATCGATGTATTTTCTCCTATGGTAAACCATAGGAGAATGGGAAGAGAGCCCGCTTGGGTAAAAGAGAATATACGCTGGTTTAGCAATCGACTAAATATCAGAAAGGATTCTTATCCAAAAGTATGGCCTATAGTCCAAGCATATAATAACCCGGGTATCATTTCCAATAAGGAATTTGAAACTGTTCTGAAGGGTGGACTGGCAGGCAAATCTAGCGGAGTGATGATGTTTACAACTTCTGCCGTAGCTGAAGATGAAGGTAAAACAGAAGTGATGAAAAATGTGTATACTCATAACTAAGCAGCCGTGGAGCCTTACTAAATCTTCCAAAACCCCTATGACCATTGGATTAAAAAGAAAATGTCCAGCTTAGTAAATAAGCTGGACTTGTAATCTTGTGGTACCACTCACCCCTTCGTTTTACTCCGGAGGACACGCTACTACTTATAACCAAACCGTTGATAACATTAAAATAACCTCATCGTTATTTAATATTTTTATAAATATTTTAAATTAGAGATTTTCTTAATTAAGTTTTTTGGTCTTTTGTTAAATAAGCTGTAGATTTGATAAAAAAAGATGAAGAATTTTAATTCAGGAGAATATTTAAGTCAAGGTACATTTAAAAGTTTTTCTCCTGAAAAAATTAATCGGCAATGGTCATTGGATGACATAGAAGTCATTAATCTATTAAGTAAAGCAGATAGACAATTGGGAAGATTAGACATGTATTCTGAATACATACCTAATATCGACTTGTTTATTAGCATGCATGTATTAAAAGAAGCGACTCAATCAAGTAAAATTGAAGGCACTAAAACCAATATCGCTGATGCATTACAAAGTAAATCTGATATATCAGAAGAGAAAAGAAATGATTGGGAAGAAGTTCAAAATTATATTGAAGCACTCAACACCGCAATAAAAAGCTTAAACGAAATTCCTTTCTCATCCAGATTAATAAAACAAACTCATAAAATACTATTGCAAGGAGTAAGAGGGAAACATAAAATCCCTGGAGAATTTAGGACTAGTCAAAACTGGATAGGTGGAGCGTCCATATCAGATGCGGTTTTTATTCCTCCAAATAAATCAGATATCGGAGAATTAATGAGTGATCTGGAAAAATTTGCCCACAATGAAGAAATAATACTTCCGGATTTATTAAAAATAGCGCTAATTCATTACCAATTTGAAACGATACATCCATTTTTAGATGGTAATGGTAGAATTGGCAGATTGATGATTACACTATACCTGGTTGAAAAAGAAATATTAAAAAAACCTATACTTTATTTATCAGATTTTTTCGAAAGAAATAGAAGTTTGTATTACGATAATTTAACAAGGGTTAGAGAAAAAAATGATATTCAGCAATGGTTTAAATTCTTTCTTGTTGGCGTTACAGAAACAGCCAAAAGTAGTATTGATACTTTCGATAAAATATTAAAGCTACAAAAAGATGTAGATAAAAAATTACAAAAACTAGGTAGCAGAATGAATAACGGAAGAGCAGTAATAAATCATATGTATCAACACCCTTTAATTGACGCTAAAAAAGTTAAAAGTATAACTGATTTATCGATGCCTTCAGTCTACAAGCTAATCGCAGAGTTGGAACAACTTGAAATAATTCAGGAATTAACAGGTGCAAAACGCGGAAAGCAATATTGGTTTCCTGAATATATAAAAATATTTAACTAAAATCATTTGCCAACAATTGCTCTAAGTAGACGGCCACAGGCTGACAGGTAGCTCCTTCATTTTATTTCGGCAACACCTAAAAGTAGTAGGATACATACGCCGGCATTGGCTAACCAGGAAGGATTTAAAGTAACTTTCCTTCGTCTAAAGAATTTGCAGCAACCGAAAATAAGTAGTAATATTGCAGTCCAAAATTTGGCATAACCGGTCCTATACCTGCGTCCACCTGACGGCACGGCAGGAGGGGCTCAGCTGGTTAATGTTTTTTGAAATGCGCATTTGCGAAATTGGTCCTATAGCTCAGCTGGTTAGAGCACCTGACTCATAA
>JBATIW010000013.1:0-6275 GCA_049668005.1 Maribacter sp. | reverse complement strand
CCCAATTACATTGGTTATTGAACGAATTATATGTATCATCTCTCCACCTAAATTGGCTTTGATCATGATATACCCAGGAAAGTAAACTCTTTCTTTATTTATTTTCTTGCCCTTTCTGATTTGGACGACCTTTTCTGTAGGCACCAAAACATCTTCTAAATAGTCAGAAAAACCAAGTCTAGCTACTTCACTCTCAATGTAGCCTTTGATTTTATTCTCCTGACCACTGACAGCTCTTACCACATACCATTTCTTTTCCAATACTTCTGACATAGGGCTCGACTTAATTTAAAACGTTGCTAAAATAAAGTTTGATCAATTTACTGAAGACTGAATCCACACCCCATGTAGCAAGTGCGAACAATACAGAGAATACTGCAACAATAACCATTAGGTTAGATGATTCCGCCTTTGATGGTAAGGTCACATTATTCCTTAATTCCTCAACTGATTCCTTTATATAAGTCAACATTTGTTTTAATCTTTAAATTAAACAGAAAGAACACTCTCAATGAACTTCATTGAATTTCTTATCTCCTCTTTGCACGGGAGGAGAGACTCGAACTCCCGACACCTGGTTTTGGAGACCAGTGCTCTACCAACTGAGCTACACCCGTTTATATTTACATTGAAAGGTATCCCGCCGTAGCGAGACACCTCAAGTGTAAAATATTATAGTATGGTCTTAATCTATAATCTTGGTAACCTGACCAGCACCAACTGTTCTACCACCTTCACGGATAGCAAAACGAAGACCTACGCTTAATGCGATTGGCTGAATCAAATCAACAATAATTGTCACGTTATCACCGGGCATTACCATTTCAACTCCACTTGGAAGCCCAATATTACCAGTAACATCAGTAGTTCTTACATAAAACTGTGGACGATAGTTGTTATGGAAAGGAGTGTGACGACCACCTTCTTCTTTTTTAAGGATATAAACCTCAGCCTCAAATTTAGCATGTGGCTTAACAGAACCTGGCTTACAAATTACCATACCTCTGCTAATCTGAGATTTTTCAATACCTCTCAATAAGATCCCAACGTTATCACCAGCTTCACCTCTGTCCAATATTTTACGGAACATTTCAACACCAGTTACCGTAGAAGTTAATTTCTCAGCACCCATACCAATAATATCAACACCATCTCCAGTATTGGCAATACCTGTTTCGATACGACCTGTTGCTACAGTACCACGACCGGTAATCGTAAATACATCTTCAACAGGCATCAAGAAATCTTTTTCAACATCTCTTTTTGGCAATTCGATCCATTCATCAACCGCAGCCATCAATTCCATTACGGTATCAACCCACTTTTGCTCACCGTTAAGTGCACCAAGGGCTGATCCAGCAATAACAGGTCCGTTATCACCATCGTACTCATAGAATGAAAGCAATTCTCTTATTTCCATTTCAACAAGTTCCAAAAGCTCTTCATCATCAACCATGTCAACTTTGTTCATGAAAACAACCATTCTTGGAATACCAACCTGACGTCCTAATAGTATATGCTCACGAGTTTGTGGCATTGGACCATCTGTTGCAGCAACAACCAAGATAGCACCATCCATTTGGGCAGCACCAGTTACCATGTTCTTAACGTAATCCGCGTGACCTGGACAATCTACGTGTGCGTAATGACGGTTTGCAGTAGAATATTCTACGTGCGAAGTGTTGATGGTTATACCTCTTTCCTTTTCTTCAGGAGCATTATCGATAGAATCGAAGCTTCTTACTTCAGAAAGTCCTGCATTTGACAATACAGTTGTTATTGCTGCAGTCAATGTTGTTTTACCGTGATCTACGTGTCCAATGGTACCTATGTTTAAGTGCGGTTTGGAACGATCAAAAGTTTCCTTTGCCATTTTTTAATGAATTTTAATCTTAGTTTATATTAGTGTACAATTATATTCCTAAATTGAGCCAACGACGAGATTTGAACTCGTGACCTCTTCCTTACCAAGGAAACGCTCTACCCCTGAGCTACGTCGGCTTGCTGGGTTTAAGGTTGATGCTACACGTTATGGACGAACCAAAACAACATCGAAATTACAACAAACGTTAACCCAAGGTCTTCGAGCGTTAAACCAAATACTACTTGGCATCGCTCAGGACAAATACTACTATCCCTCCCGTTTTTTTGTTCAATACCCAAAGAACATATTAAAAGAAACTTTTCCTTTAACAATCAGAGCGGGAGACCGGGTTCGAACCGGCGACATTCAGCTTGGAAGGCTGACGCTCTACCAACTGAGCTACTCCCGCATTTTTAATTCAAAATTTCAATTTCAAAAACCCATAAAATGGATTTTTATTCAAGTTCTCACTAAAAGAACTTTCCATTTAGCGGAATTTGATAAAATTGAACCCCTGATACTGGCCTTCTAAAATATGGTGGGGAGAGCAGGATTCGAACCTGCGAAGACGTAGTCAGCAGATTTACAGTCTGCCCTCGTTGGCCGCTTGAGTATCTCCCCTCAACACTTGTATTTTAAAGAACTTTTACTTTTTTTAAGAGCCGATGGAGGGACTCGAACCCACGACCTGCTGATTACAAATCAGCTGCTCTAGCCAGCTGAGCTACATCGGCCTATCAACACTTTTTTACGCATAAAAAAGTCCGCTATTTCTAACGGACTGCAAATGTATATATTTATTTGTTTAAACAAAATTAATTTTACAAAATTTTCATCACACCTTTGCACGTTGCATTTCTTTGGTTTTCTTCAATTTCCTTTCTAAAGAACTGCAAGCTGAATCAATTGCTTCTTCAAACGTTTTGCATTGTTTTTTGACAATAAATTTATCTCTGGGAACATTTAGCTTGATCTCTACAATCTTATTTTCTTTGGAACTGGTATTCTCAACTTTTAAAGACACATCTGAGCTTATCACCTTATCGTAAAAGGTCTCTAATTTATCCAATCTATTTTGGACAAATTCCAAAAGCTTACTATCTGCATTGAAATTAACTGATTGAGCGTTTACTTTCATAGATTATAAATTTTAGTATGTTAAACGATGTAAATTGACCTCACAATTTTTTGCCCCTAGGGTGGGCAGATGAATGTACTTTTTTTAGTTCTGCAATACTATTGTGCGTATAAACTTGGGTCGAAGCCAAACTTGAGTGGCCCAACAACTCTTTCACTGAATTTAAATCTGCACCTTTATTGAGTAAATGAGTCGCAAAGGTATGTCGTAATATATGTGGACTCCTTTTTACCTTGGAGGACACCTTACTAAAATACCCCTTTATTATTCTATAAACAAGGGTTTCATATATTTTATTGCCCGATCTGGCCAGAAAAACATACTCCTTATCCAATATACTTTCTAAAGCATTCCTATACAAGAAATACGACAAGAACAAGTCTATCGTGGGAGCTAATAATGGTACAATTCTTTCCTTATTTCTTTTGCCCAGCACCTTTATTGATTGGCCTATAAGGTCTACATCATTTATTTTGAGGTTTATTAGTTCTGATCGTCTTATTCCTGTTGTGTAAAACAATTCAATGATTAATTTATCACGCCTCCCTTCAAAATCATCCTCAAAAGGTAATTCTGATAGGATTCGCTGCATTTCTTCCTCTGAAAACGGTACCTCAAGTTTTTTTGAGGTTTTAAGTGCTTTGTGTTTGGTTAATGGATTGGTATCAATACTACCTATTCTTTGCAGAAATTTATAATACGCTTTTAAAGAAGCAACTTTTCTATTTACTGATCTGTTGGAGATATCAGCATTAACAAGAGAGACTATCCAATTTCTTATAATATTGTATTCAACATTATTTATATGCGCTATGGCATACTCAGTATTGCAAAAATCCGTAAAAGATTGAATATCTTTCTTGTAAGCACTTGCCGTATGCTCAGAATAATTCTTCTCAAGAAGCAAATAAGAAATAAATGATTGCAACGACATATAACAAAGTTACTAAAGTTGTCCTAGCAATAACCGAAAATAAAAAAATCCCATCGCACGATGGGATTTTTTCAATAATTGTACACTCTAATAATGGATTTTAGATTTCTTCTTGATCTCTTAAACCTTGTATGTATTGTGCTTTTTGTATTTGAGCTCTTCTTAAAACTGAAGGTTTAGTGAATTGCTGACGCTTGCGTAATTGACGCATTGTACCAGTCTTATCGAACTTTCGCTTGAAGCGCTTTAAAGCTCTGTCTATGTTTTCTCCTTCTTTAATTGGTATTATTAACATGGGCTACAACCTCCTTTCTTTAGTGATTAGGGTTGCAAATATAAAATGAATTAATGGAATACTCAGCAACTATTTTAAAATATTTTTGGCAATGACCACTTTTTGTATTTCGGTGGTACCTTCGCCTATGGTACAAAGTTTAGCATCGCGATAAAATTTCTCTACAGGAAAATCTTTCGTGTAACCATAACCGCCATGTATCTGAACAGCATCATTTGCTACTTTAACACATACCTCTGAAGCATACATTTTGCTCATGGCACTCAGTTGGCTCATTTTTCGACCTTCATTCTTTAAAAAAGCAGCCTTGTGCAATAGCAGCTCTGAAGCTTCAATCTCAGTAGCCATATCAGCCAATTTGAAGGATATACCTTGGAACTGGCTAATGGGTTTCCCAAATTGAATTCTTTCCTTCGAATATTTCAAAGCGGCTTCATAAGCTCCTTTTGAAATGCCCAATGATAATGCTCCGATAGAGATTCTACCACCATCCAAAACTTTCATGGATTGGACAAAGCCATCACCAATATCGCCCAATCTGTTTTCATCAGACACTCTACAATTATTGAAAATCAATTCAGCAGTTTCACTGGCGCGCATCCCCAATTTATCCTCTTTTTTACCGCTGGAAAAACCAGGAGTTCCTTTTTCAATAACAAATGCAGTCATACCGTAACTATCTCCTTTTTCCCCTGTTCTTACAATTATCACCGCAACATCACCGCTAATACCATGGGTAATAAAGTTCTTGGCTCCATTTAAAACCCAAGAATCACCATCTTTTATGGCCGTAGTACTCATGCCACCGGCATCTGAACCGGTATTGTGTTCTGTAAGCCCCCAAGCACCAATCCATTCACCAGATGCCAATTTGGGTATCCAACGTTGCTTTTGCTCCTCGTTACCAAAAGACAAAATATGGTTCGTACAAAGAGAATTATGGGCAGCAACCGATAACCCTATGGAAGGGTCAACTTTGGAAATTTCCTCGATTATGGCAATATACTCATGGTAACCAAGGCCAGATCCACCGTATTCCTCTGGTACCAACACCCCCATAAAACCCATTTCCCCAGCTTTTTTAAAAAGCGCTACCGGAAAAGTCTGGGCTTCATCCCACTCCATAATATGTGGTCTTATATGTTGCTCTGCAAACTTTTTAGCAGCCGAAGCGACATGCTCTTGGGTTTCAGAGTAATCAAAACACATGGTATCTTTAAACATTTTGCAATTTTTTTTTAGAGGGACAAATATAATTTAATTCGATGGATCTTGTCTATTGGGAAATCTTCAATTTTTGTTAATTCGTCGAAGGATGAAAAACTACCGTTGACCGCCCTATATTCAACTATCCTGGTAGCGACATTATATCTTAGGTAAATCAATTCGGAAATCTCATCTGCAGAAGCACTATTAATGTTTATCTTTTCTATCTGGGGCTGGCTCATTACCTTAAACCTTTCAAAGGTTCGTTTAACGACATCGGGCGCTAGACCATAAACGTCATACAATTGGTCATCGACCATAAAACCTCCTAACCTATTCCTGAATTTTATAATTCTTAGTGCTAAAACCTGCCCAATACCGCTTACTGATTTAAAGTCCTCAGCAGTAGCACTATTGAGGTCTTTTATTTGAAAATTGTCCTTGAGTGAATCCAATTCCCTTTGAAAAGAAGCACTAGGGATTTTCCTTTGACCTACAGATTTAGTAGTAGCCCATTCGGGAAACTTGAAATATGGCGAGATTACGTTTAACAATGAATCTGAAACATGGGTGATTTTTTGAAATTCCTCTGAATTATTAACAAATTTATTCTCTGCTCTAAAGGCGTGCAACCTATCAATTTCTTCCAAGGTCAATCCTAAGGTATATCCTTTATAGTCTGATATATAATTGGGGTTAAACGTAAAAATCTGAATTGGGTCCCCCACTTGGGATTCATCTTTTAAGGCATCAATCTTTTCTTGTGTCTCTTTATCCAATGACAGATTTCCTGCGACATTATTTGATTTGTACTTAACCACATAGAAAACCACTTGTA
>JBATIW010000012.1:0-7561 GCA_049668005.1 Maribacter sp. | reverse complement strand
ATTATGGATGGCCAATGATAAATTGAAATTATTATAGAAGAGAAATGAGAATTATTCCTGCGATTGATATAATAGAAGGTAAGTGTGTTCGTCTGTCTAAGGGAGACTACGATACAAAGAAGATATACAATGAAAACCCTTTGGAAGTTGCCAAGAATTTTGAGGCCCACGGCATTCAATATTTACATCTGGTTGATCTAGATGGTGCCAAGTCACATCACATTGTCAATCACAGCATTTTGGAACAAATCGCGTCAAAAACTAATTTGAGAATAGATTTTGGTGGCGGACTGAAAAGTGATGATGATTTGCGTATCGCCTTTGAAAGTGGGGCAAATCAAATAACAGGTGGAAGTATTGCCGTAAAAAGCAAGGATGTATTTTTAGGTTGGTTAGCTCAATATGGTGCAGAAAAAATAATATTGGGAGCAGATGCCATGAAAGAGAAAGTTGCGGTTTCAGGGTGGTTAGAGGAATCTGAAGAGGATTTGGTTCCATTTATTCAATCGTATCAAAAAAAGGGAATTGATTATGTCATTTGTACCGATATAAGTAAGGATGGTATGCTCGAAGGGCCTTCTTTTGGGCTATATGAAAAGATTATTTCCAAAACTTCAAAGCCACAAACGTCAATTGGACTGAGCGGTGTTGAGGACAGTGAAATCCCAGGCATTAAATTAATCGCTAGTGGTGGAATATCTAAATTTGATGAATTGCCCAAGTTGGCTGAGGCTGGTTGTGAAGGAACAATCATTGGAAAAGCCATCTATGAGAACAGAATTAGTTTAAAACAATTGGAAAATTATATTTTAACCCAAAATAGTTAATGTGCTTGCAAAAAGAATAATCCCCTGTTTGGATATCAAAGATGGCCGTACCGTTAAGGGTATCAACTTCATAGACTTACGTGATGCGGGTGACCCTGTTGAGTTGGCCGAAATATACAGTAAGGAGGGTGCTGATGAATTAGTATTTTTGGATATTTCGGCAACTGAGCAAAAACGCAAAACATTGGCTGAGTTGGTGTATCATGTTGCGGAGAAAGTGAATATACCTTTTACAGTAGGAGGTGGAATTTCATCGATTGAGGATGTTGATGTGTTGCTTCATAATGGAGCGGACAAGGTATCCATCAATTCATCAGCGGTAAAAAACCCGCAATTGATCAATGATTTGGTCGCCAAATTTGGTTCGCAATGCATTGTAGTTGCTATTGATGCCAAAGAAATTGATGGGGAGTGGATTGTGCATTTAGTAGGAGGGAAGGTCCCTACGAAACTGAATTTGTTTGAATGGGCCAAAGAAGTTGAAACACGTGGTGCTGGAGAAATATTATTTACCTCAATGAACCATGATGGCACCAAAAATGGATTTGCCAATAAGGCGCTTGCTAGGTTGGCATCGGAACTGAATATTCCGATTATTGCCTCTGGAGGCGCGGGAAATGTAAAGCATTTTGTAGATACGTTTATTGAAGGAAATGCAGATGCAGCATTGGCAGCTAGTGTTTTTCATTTTAAGGAAATAGAAATAAAGGATTTAAAAAAGGAACTCCGTGAAAACGGTATTCCAGTACGATTATAAACTAATAATTAGACCATGAAGAAAATAGGCTTAATAGGTGGGATAACATGGCAGTCCACCCAGTTATATTACCAATATCTTAACGAAGGAGCTGCAAAGGCCCTTGGCGAAAAGCATTCTTGTAGGTGTTTAATTGAATCGGTGGATTTTGCCGAAATCTCTGCAAAACAGGCAAATGGCCAATGGGATACCCTTAATGGGGATCTAACCGATATTTCTGTCAGATTGGAACAAGCAGGAGCCGAAGTCCTATTGATTTGTGCCAATACCATGCATTTATGTGCTAATGCGATTAAAGAAAAGATTTCAATTCCCTTATTGCACATCGCTGAAGTATGTGGTGAAGAGATAACTAAAAAAGGATTTAAAAAGGTCTTGTTATTAGGAACAAAATATACCATGGAACTCGATTTTTACAAGGACATTCTTAAAAATCAATATGGCATAGAGGTGGTAGTACCATCCAGAGAGGATCGGGAAGTGATTCATAATGTCATTTATACTGAATTGGCCAAGGGAATCATCTCTAAAGATTCTAAAAAACAATATTTGGAAATCATCAAAAAAACTGAGACTGAAGGGGTAGAAGCTGTGATCTTAGGATGCACTGAAATACCACTGTTGATTCAACAAGAGGATTGTGAAATCCCTGTTATTGATACTACAGCAGTCCATGCCAATGCGGCGGTAGCGTTTGCCATATCAGAAATTAGTATAACCAACTAGCACTTTGTAAATGAATATAGACTTTGATAAAAACACAGACGGGCTCATTCCGGCAATAATCCAAGACGCCAATACCAAGAATGTCTTGATGTTGGGCTATATGAACGAGGAAGCGTATTTGAAAACCTTGGAAACCAAAAAAGTCACTTTTTTTAGTCGGACCAAACAGCGCCTTTGGACCAAAGGAGAGGAAAGTCAGAACTTTTTGAACTTGGTGGAAATTAAGAACGATTGCGATAAGGATACCTTGTTGATCACTGTAAGCCCTACAGGACCAACTTGCCATAAGGGAAGTGATACTTGTTGGAATGAAGAAAACCAACAAGGATATGGCTTTTTGTCCAATTTGGAAGATGTGATCTCAGAACGCAAAGAAAATCAGAACAACTCCAAAAGTTATGTTGCTTCTCTTTTTAGGAGTGGAATAAACAAAGTAGCCCAGAAGGTAGGGGAGGAAGCTGTGGAAGTGGTCATTGAAGCTAAAGATGAAAATGACGATTTATTTTTAAACGAAAGTGCCGATCTCCTGTTCCATTATTTAATATTGCTTCAGGCGAAAGGATATAAACTCAATGATATTGTTGAAGTCTTAAAAGAAAGGCACAAATAATTTCACGAATGAAAAATTCCAGGCAAAGACTAGTTAAGGTTTTCCAAAAACGATTTTCCATCATTCTAAATACCTTATTTTTATACCATGGCTATGAATTTAAGAAAGGGGTTTCGTTTTTCTACATACGAAGCGCCCGAACAATCTCCTTTTGAGAAGCTTTTTGATATTTTTCAAGAGCTTATTACACATACCTCAGGGGATGTGGATGAGGCGTTGGATTGGCTCCGGGAGTTAGACAAGGAATATGGGCTTACCGATGAGAATTATACCATCGATGATTTTATTGAAGATTTAAAAGCAAAAGGATACTTAAAGGAAGAGATTGAAGATGCAGGTAGTGATGGCGAGGGTGAAGAAGGCAGCGGTAATTTATCAATTACAGCTAAGATGGAACGAATTATAAGACAAAGGGCCTTAGATCAGATTTTTGGTAAATTAAAGAGGAGTGGGGCTGGCAATCATAGAACGAACAAGGCAGGTCAGGGTGATGAGCATACGGGTGATTTTAGGGAGTATCGCTATGGTGACGGTTTGGAACACATATCAATGACCGAGAGTTTAAAGAATGCCCAAATCAATAATGGTATTGGAGATTTCTCTTTGACGGAGGATGACCTAGTTGTAGAGGACACTCATTTTAAGGCACAGATGAGTACAGTGCTGATGATTGACATTAGCCATAGTATGATTCTATATGGCGAAGACCGTATTACACCGGCTAAGAAAGTGGCCATGGCCTTGGCTGAATTAATTACAACAAGGTACCCCAAAGACACTTTGGATATTTTGGTTTTTGGAAATGACGCTTGGCCGATTCCGATAAAGGACCTTCCTTATTTAAAAGTAGGGCCTTACCATACAAATACCGTAGCCGGATTACAATTGGCCATGGATATGCTTCGAAGAAAGCGAAATACCAACAAACAGATCTTTATGATAACCGATGGTAAACCTAGTTGTTTAAGATTGCCAGATGGTACCTATTACAAGAACAGTGTAGGTCTTGATGATTATATCGTGGAGAAGTGTTACAATATGGCTAGTCAGGCGCGAAAATTACATATTCCGATTACAACGTTCATGATTGCCCAAGACCCCTATTTAAAACAATTTATTCGGCATTTTACAGAGGCCAATAACGGAAAGGCTTTCTTTACGGGATTGACAGATTTGGGCGAAATGATCTTTGAGGATTATGAAGCTAACAGAAGAAAAAGATTAAAAGGATAAAATAAACTTTATCATTCCTGCGAGAGCATGAATATATTGAAAAAGAAAATGGATCATAAAAAAATTAAAACACTGGCCGACCTTAAAAAGTCAGGCTACGAAAGTAAAAGCATCAAGGACGAACTGAGGGCGAATCTCAGGGAAAAAATCAAAAATGGCGAGGAGTCCTTTGAAGGGGTATGGGGTTATGAGAACTCTGTAATCCCAGAATTGGAAAGGGCCATTCTTTCTAGGCATAACATTAATTTTTTGGGGCTACGAGGCCAAGCAAAAACTAGATTGGCCAGATTGATGGTGAATTTGTTGGATGAATGGATTCCGATAGTAGATGGATCGGAAATAAACGACGACCCATTAAATCCAATATCCCGCTATGCCGAGGAGTTGATTAAGGAACATGGCGAAAAAACACCTATTTCCTGGCTTCATAGAAGTGATCGGTTTTATGAAAAATTGGCCACTCCAGATGTAACCGTAGCCGACTTAATTGGTGATGTTGACCCTATAAAGGCTGCAAATCTTAGGCTTTCATATGCTGATGACCGGGTCATCCATTTCGGAATGATCCCAAGGGCTAATCGTTGTATTTTCGTAATCAATGAGCTGCCTGACCTTCAATCCCGAATTCAAGTTTCGCTTTTTAATATTTTGGAGGAAGGTGATATTCAAATTAGGGGATTTAAACTTAGGTTGCCCTTGGATTTGCAGTTTGTGTTTACGGCAAATCCGGAGGATTACACTAATCGAGGTAGTATAGTCACCCCGCTGAAAGATAGAATTGGGTCTCAGATATTAACACACTATCCCGATGACATTCCCACTGCACGGAAAATTACGGAGCAAGAGTCCAATTTGGATGATCTTCAGGCTGATGCCGTTTATGTTCCTGAGATTGCGAAAGATTTACTGGAACAGATTAGTTTTGAAGCTCGGAATAGTGAGTATGTAGACACCAAGAGCGGTGTTAGTGCCAGAACGAGTATTACTGCATTTGAAAACCTTTTAAGCACGGCGGAGCGAAGGGCCTTGATTTCTGGGGCGGATAAAACAACAGTCCGCTTAAGTGATTTTCTTGGTGTAATCCCTGCAATTACTGGTAAGATTGAATTGGTCTATGAAGGCGAGCAGGAGGGAGCGGATGCTGTTGCCGCAATATTATTGGATGAGGCAGTGAAATCTATTTTTCCAGTGTTCTTTCCCAAAATAGAAAAGTTAGAGCGAAAAGATACCGAAGGTCCATTTGATGAGCTTGTTTCATGGTTTTTTGAAGGAGAAGGTTTTGAGCTTCTTGATGACTATACAGATGCGGAATATGAACGGGCCTTGGACAGTATATTGCCTTTAAACCAATTAATCAAGGAGATTAAACCAGAAGTTAAGAAGACGGATAGTTACTTCATGAAAGAATTGCTTTTATGGGGATTAGTATCTCACAAAAAGCTTAGCAGGCACAGATTCTCTGAAGGTTTTCAATTTAAAGATCTTTATGGGAGTTTTATAAGCGGATTGTAGACGCTGTATTCCAATAAGAAACCGAAAACCCTACCCTCGAAACCTATCGAGAATAGGGTTTTCCCTTTCATAGCAATTATTTCAAATTAGGACTGATATGCAGGTAAGTTGAAAATAAAAGAACTTCCTTCTTTGGGCTTGCTCAATACGGTAATTGTGGTATCGTGTAAGTCCATTATTTTTTTTACGATTGCCAGTCCTAAACCATACCCTTGTTTATTGCTGCTTTTGTCCACCTGCTTATAACGGTCGAATATGAACGGCTGTTCACCTAAAGGTATTCCTTTGCCAGTGTCGGTGATTGAGATTTCTATTTGATCCTTTTTGTGATTTAGTGAAAGTTTTACTTCACCTTTGGGTTCTGTATATTTTATAGCGTTTTCTATTAAATTCTGTAAAGCGCGTTCAACAAGACTGACGTCGGCATATACCATGCAGTTTTCATTTGGATTGTTTAACTGTAAGTCAATTTGTTTCTGTTTTGCCAGCACCTCGAATTTGGCAATAAGATCGTGTGACAACTCAGTTATTGAGAAAGGTTCTTTTACCGGTGTTACCTGCTCTGCTTCAAGTTTGGAGTATTCGAACAATTGATTGATAAGGTTCGAAAGTTTATCTACGTTATCATGTGTAATTTGAATATACTCCTGTTTTTCGGACTCAGTAAGTGTGTCCTTTTTCATTTGCAGGGTCTCTACATATCCTTTTAAAATGGCCAAAGGAGTCCTCAGATCGTGTGAAACATTTGCAATAAGCTCTCTGCGTAGCAGATCTACCGATTTCATTTTCTCCATATTATCAACAATGGTATCTGCCATTTCATTAAAGGAGTTTGCAAAAACCTCAATGTCCGAATCTTTAGGATGTTCGATTCTTGCCTCTAAGTCGCCTTCTTGGAATCTTCTAACAGTACTTGTGATCAAACGCAGGTTTTTTGTTAAAAACCAAATACTGAGCATGCCAATTATGCCCGCAAAGAGCATTGATAATAAGGTGGCGCCAATACCCAATTTTGAATAATATCGACCAATAAGTGTATCACTTACCTGTTGTAATTCTTGCCCTGCAAGTACTATATAAATAAACCCTTTACGACCTTCAACATCAAAAGAACCAGCAGAGAATATTTTTTGTTTACCGGGATTTCGTGGGTCATCCCCTAAAATATGTTCCTCTCCTTTGGTGGCAATAAACTTTTCAATTGGCTCAAGAGATACTTTTTTTGTCTCAGAATTGTCACTATGATCCAATACAACCGAGTAAAGAATTTCTCCACTTTTATCTAAGAGATACACCTCAATGCTTCGGTTTACAGCCATCATATCGTGCATCAAATCTCCAAACAATGGTTTGTTAACACTACCGTCTTCAAGAAAAGGGGAAGCATTTTGGAATTTTTCCTCTATTAGATGATTGGCGATATTGGCATTGATTTTTTGGGATGTTGCCAGATTGTATTTATTTACAAAAAAACCAGTTACGAAAATGTAAGAGGCGCCCATCAATATGATCAACAGGATGAAGGCCAGCCATAATTTTTTAACTAATTTCGGGGTTAATGTTTTTACTACATTTTTCATAAAGCAATATCTTCATTAAACTTGTACCCCACGCCCCATGTTGTTAATATAAATGTCGGATTGGCCATGTCAGATTCAATTTTCGCTCTGAGTCTATTAATGTGTGAATTGACAGTATGTTCGTACCCTTCAAAATTATATCCCCAAATTATGTTTAAAAGCTCAGTCCGTGTGTAATTACGTCCAGGATTTGAAGCCATTAAAACCAACAATTCAAATTCTTTTGGGGAAAGTTCAATCTTTTGATCTCCCAAAAGTACTTTTCGCTTCTCGATATCAATGTGCAGGCCTTCAGCGGTAATTGACAAGGTGTTCT
>JBATIW010000011.1:0-5590 GCA_049668005.1 Maribacter sp. | reverse complement strand
GAATATGATATCTTCAGGAGGGAACCCCACTTCATCGACCAAAATATCATATGACCGTTGGGCAATCTCCAAACGACGTTCATAGCTATCAGCTTGGCCTACTTCATCAAAAGCCATTACAATTACGGCAGCACCATAACGCTTTATCAATTTAGCCTGATCAACAAATTGTTCATTACCCTCTTTCAGGCTAATGGAATTAACAACGCATTTCCCTTGAACAACTTGTAATCCTGCCTCAATGATGTCCCATTTAGAACTATCTATCATTATGGGCACACGTGCTATATCGGGTTCTGCAATGACAAGATTCAAAAACTTAACCATGGCATACTTACCATCGATAAGGCCATCATCCATATTAATATCAATTATTTGTGCTCCCCCTTCAACTTGATGACGTGCAATATCCAAAGCCTCTTCAAAGTTTTCTTCTTTTATAAGGCGAAGGAATTTCTTTGACCCAGCAACGTTAGTGCGTTCACCTACATTTATGAAATTACTTTCAGGGGTTACTACCAGTGGTTCAAGACCGCTTAATTTTAGATATTTTGATTTTGGATTGCTCATTTATATGTAATGTAATACTTCTGGAAAGGTTTCATAAAAATGATGTAATAATACTTTCCAATCTTGATATTCAGTTGACTTTCTAAATCCTATTTCATGGTCTTCCAAGGTTTTCCATTGCACCAAGGGAATAAATTGATTTTCGTGTTCAATACATTTTTTCAATTGATGGGAAATATATCCTTTCATAGATGATATTATCAATGATGCTTTTGTAAAGCATTGCTCAAACTCCTCAGATAATCCCTCTTTGACATTCAATATAGCTACTTCTAAAACCGTCCTCAATGAAATTATGGATTCCTACCTACACAGGAATGACAAACTGTCTAGGTTTATATTCCTTTACCAACTCAGCCATTGCCTTTATATGCTCAGGTGTGGAACCACAACATCCACCTACAATGTTCACAAGTTCTTTTTCTAGGTATTCCTTTATTTGTTCTGCCATTTGCTCTGGGGTTTCATCATATTCCCCAAAAGCGTTTGGCAATCCTGCATTGGGATGTGCTGAAACGGCTCTCTCCGTTTTCGTTGCTAATACTTCCAAATGAGGTACCAATTGACTAGCCCCTAAGGCACAATTAAAACCAACAGATAGTATAGGAATGTGCGAAATGGATATTAGGAAAGCCTCGGCTGTCTGTCCAGATAGAGTTCTTCCTGATGCATCTGTAATTGTACCACTGACCATAATAGGAATATCGATATTCCGTTCTTCTTTAACCTCTTCAATAGCAAAAAGTGCTGCCTTGGCATTCAAGGTATCAAAAATGGTTTCCACTAAAAGAATATCTACACCGCCATCCAACAAAGCCTCTACCTGTTGTTTGTAAGCAACACGTAAATCATCAAAAGAAACAGCCCTATAACCCGGGTCATTTACATCTGGGGACATGCTAGCGGTCTTATTTGTCGGGCCTATACTACCTGCAACGAATCTGGGCTTATGAGGTTCCTTTGCCGTAAATTCATCAGCGACTTTTTTTGCAATCCTCGCAGACTCATAATTGAGCTCATAGACCAATTCTTCCAAATGGTAATCGGCCATGGCTATAGTTGTCCCTGAAAAAGTATTGGTTTCAACAATATCTGCACCTGCTTCAAAATATTTGGCGTGAACAGTAGCTATTGCCTCTGGCTGTGTCAATGACAAGAGATCATTATTTCCTTGCAAAGGATATTGCCATTCTTTAAAACGTTCTCCACGAAAATCTTCTTCCGTAAACTTATACCGTTGAAGCATGGTACCCATGGCACCATCCAAAACCAAAACGCGTTCCTGTAATATTTGATTAATGTCTTTCATGCATTTTATTTGCTAAAAGTATTTTCTATTCTTTGTTCTTTTGTGTAATAGGTGCTTCAACTGTACTTTGACTTTGCTCAGTGTGGTATACTCAGGTTGACAGAGTGCAGCAACATTCCCTTGTTTATAGAATAGGAATAACGAAGCCCGACCATTTATTATTATACAAATGGTAACAAATCACTAATTATCAAGCAAGGTAAAAAGGTAAAAAGGTAAAGACAAAAGTCTTTCTTTTGTTATCTCTCACGCCTATGGCGTGATAGAATGTAGCACCTTCTTTAAAGCAAAGGGTTGCCAAGGTTTCACAGGGTCTAGTCCCTCCGCCTTTCTTGATAACGGTTTCAATTTATTAATGAACTGGTTGCAAAGAAACGGCAGAATTCATTCAAAAACAAGGAATGGTCCGATATTTAAGCCATTCCCTAAATATTTATTCATTTGTAGAAACCAGTACTTTGGTCACTTCATTCATTTTTTCAACTTTCTGTTCAAAATTACCCTTAATGGTTTTTCTAAAAGAATTTAAGTTAATTACCATTTCATTTATATCCTCTGGAATAACTTCTTCAAAAAATTGACGTAACCTTTTAGCGGTAGTAGGCGATTTGCCATTTGTGGAAATAGCGATTTTGACATTGCCTTTCGTCACGATACCTCCCATATAAAAATCGCAATAAGGAGGATTATCGGCCACATTGACCAATTTGTCCAATTTTCGGCAGTCCTTATAAATTTGGATGTTTACTTCTGGATTATCTGTTGTAGCAACTATCATATGTTTGCCCACTACGTATTTTTCATGATACTCATCCAAAACCAATTCAACATTGTACTTTTTAGCCAATTGTAACGTACGGTCCCTATATTCAGGAGACACCATTGTGATTTTGGCATCAGGACTTGATTTGGTCAAGAAAGTCAATTTTTCCTCAGCAACATTGCCCCCTCCAACGATTAATATGGACAGTTTCGAAGTTTTAAGAAAAATAGGATATAAATTATTTCTTTCCATAATCAACGTATTAGCTCTTGCAACGCATAATTGACTTGAATATCCAATACTCGTTCTCGATGACTTACTACATCGCCAATAATAATAATCGCCGGATTTGCCAATTCCTGATTTTTCACTATTTCTTCGATGGATGCTATGGTACCAACCCCTACTTTTTCATTTTTTCGAGTACCGTTTTGAATAATTGCAATAGGGGTATTCGCTTTATTTTCTTTTTTGAAAAGTGCTACAATGGCCGGTAGCTTGCTCATACCCATAAGTATGACAACCGTTGCACTCGATTTAGCTGCCAAATGAACATCTTTGGATAGTTTATGCTCCTTTGTTGTACCCGTAATAACCCAAAAACTTTCTGCAGCACCTCTTTTGGTAACAGGAATGTGCTGTGCAGCGGGTACTGATACTGAAGAAGATATACCAGGCACCATTGCTACCTCCAGACCATAACCGGCGGCATACTCCATTTCTTCGGCCCCTCTACCAAAGACAAATGGATCTCCTCCTTTTAAACGAACAACATGCCCATGGGATTTCGCCCTACTTACAATCAACTCGTTAATTTGGTCTTGTTGGTATGCATAACAACCTCTTCTTTTACCAACAAATATATGTTCTGCAGTTGGTGCATATTGCAATAACCCATCATCGACCAAGGCATCGTAAAGAACCACATTGGCATTAGCCAAGGCTTTGACACCTTTCAATGTGATCAAGTCTACGTCGCCAGGACCAGCTCCTACTACCGTTAATTTTGGAATACTATACATTTACCAATTCTTCTTTTCTAAATGAGGCTACACTTTCAAGAAAACTTTTGGCGTCTTCCAAATATTTCAGCGCAAAATTTTCAGTTGGTTCATTTTTGTTAAGTTGAAGTACCAATTCAGAAAAACTTTGGTCTAAACCAATTCTGTTTGATGCGATAAAGATTTCATCAAAGTCCTTGATAATACTGGCATGGGTATTCGTCTTCGTTTTTTCTGCTGTTAGCAAAGCTTTTGCTGAGTTTACCATTGATGCATAGGAATAATAAATACTGGCAGCCCATTTACCTTCTTGATACGTAGCAGCTGCACTTTGTATTTTTTCTTCACTTTCGAATAATAAGGTTGCAATTAAATCAATGACCACGCCAGCACACTCTCCAATTCCAATAGCTTTCTGATACCGCGCTTCAGTCCCCCAATCAATGAAATCATCTTGGTTAAGATTGTCCAAAGCCCCCAATGGCTTTAAGAGCTCATAGAAATAAAGTTTTCCTTTTTCTTCATAATATGTGGCATATGAGGCACCATCCCCATTCGAATCAAAATCATTCAATATCAAACGCAAGGCCTCAGGACCTCTTTTACTGGGAACTTTGATGACTTTATCGGCAAATTTTCCATTCCCGTTACCAATATTTCCACCTCCCAGCAAAACTTGAAGGGCTGGGGCAACTAATTTGTCCTTGGTACGGATTGACATTCCTTGAAAACCAATATTGGCCATATTATGTTGACCACAAGCATTCATACAACCACTAATCTTAATAACCACATCAGGGTTATTGATGTAGTGGGGATATTCAGCTTTGATAACCCTTTCCAATTCCCGTGCAATTCCTGTACTACTTGCAATACCCAGATTACAGGTATCTGTTCCTGGACATGCAGTAATGTCAAGGGCTTTGTTATACCCAGCTTCGGTAAATCCTAATTTTTCCAATTCCGCATAAAAGAAGGGTATCAATTCCTTTTTTACATAGGGTATTAAAATGTTTTGGCGTAAGGACAAACGAATTTCTCCAGCGGCATATTTTTCAACCAAATCAGCTAATAAACGCGCTTTATCCGTATAAAAATCGCCCAATAATACTTTGATTCCGATAGCAACAAATCCTTCCTGCTTTTGAGGAACCAGGTTTGTCGATTTCCATTGTTCATATGCCTTTTGATCTACAATTTCAGCTTTGGGAACAGCTACTGTCGCAATTTTTGCCTTTGGATAGTTCTCGACATTAATCGGAAATATTTTATGTGGAACAGCTTTTTGCTCTTCTTCCAGCAATTGCTTGAAACCTTCTAAACCTAAGTCTTTCAAAAGAAATTTCAATCTTGCTTTTGCCCTACTTTTTCTTTCTCCATAGCGATCAAAAACACGAACGACAACTTCCATTAATGGGATTATTCCATCTGAAGCCAAAAAGGAATACAACTCATCGGCATGTCTTGGCTGAGAACCCAGGCCTCCACCTAGCATTACTTTAAACCCTTTAACTCCATTTTTGATTTTAGCAATAAACCCAATGTCGTGCATATACGACAATCCTGTATCCGCATCACTTGAAGAGAAAGACACCTTGAACTTTCTTCCCATGTCCTGACTTATGGGGTTTCGCAAGAAATACTCAAATAGCGCATGGGCGTAGGGCGAAACATCAAATGGTTCTTCAATATCTATACCAGCAGTTTCACTTGCGGTTACATTGCGCACTGTATTACCACAGGCTTCACGTAGTGTTACCTCATCTTTCTCTAACTGTGCCCAAAGTTCTGGCGTTCTGTCCAAATCAACATAATGTATTTGAATATCCTGTCTTGTCGTTATATGCAATCGTCCTGTGGAATATTCGTCAGATACATCACAGATTCGATTTAGCTGATGTGAGGTGACCTTACCATAAGGCAACTTTATTCGTATCATCTGAACAC
>JBATIW010000010.1:0-4216 GCA_049668005.1 Maribacter sp. | reverse complement strand
GGATTAATGGGGGATATTTTGGCAGGCCACCAGTTCTGCAAAATGTGTTTATAAATCCCAGGGACAACAATGAAGTTGTTACCAAGATCCAAAACGAAACGATCTCAACTATTGACGCAAATTATTTTATTAGAATGCCAAGGCTCACAGGTCGCTTAACAGGCTTTTATACCCGATTTCTAAATACAACTGATGTAAATTATTTTTTTGTTGATGCTGGCGTTGGTTCTGATTTTGTACAAGAGGTGATAACCGATCTTGACAAACTACATATGGGAACTGAGTTCGGTTTGGAATATGAACTTTCATCATCTGTAAAACTTTCAACCGTAGCGGCTGTCGGAAAATATTTGTATGCCAGTGATCCTAATGTAGTAATAAACTTTGATACCGCCGGTGCAGAGGAAGATTTAATTAACCTTGAAGGTAATATTGATTTAGGATTGGCAGATATTAAGGATAACAAGTTGTCACAAGGCCCTCAAAAAGCTTTTGCATTTGGAATCGAATACCGTGACCCAAAATATTGGTGGGTTGGTGCCACTGCAAATTATTTGGCCAATAATTATACCAATATCTCCGCAATAATTAGAACACGAAGCTTTTATATTGATCCAGAAACAGGAGCGCCTTTTCCAGAAGCAACAGATGAAAATGTTGCTCAATTATTGAGACAAAAGCCCTTGGAAAATTTTTATCTATTGAATTTGGTCGGCGGTAAATCATGGCTCAAAAAAGGTAAATACATAAGTGTCTTTGCAAGCATTAATAACGTTTTTGATGCTGTGTATAGAACAGGCGGATATGAACAAAGTAGAAATGGCAATTTCGGACAATTAAAACAGGATAATCTAAGTGGAAATCCATCTTTTGCCCCAAAATATTGGTATGGTTATGGCCGAACTTTTTTTTTGAATGTGGCATTTAGTTTTTAAACAGGAACAACAGGGTCGTCCCCTTATCCAAGAGGAGCTGGCTTCAGGCAGAGCAACGAAGATGTAGGGGTGTTGAATAAAGAAATAATGACTTATAAGACACATTTTGAGATTTTTATTTTAAGCCTTATAAGTTTATTAGGGGTGCTCGGGTGTGCCCACGATAAAGATTTCGATCCGCCAAAGGAATCTTGTGTGGCAGATTTAATGCCCAATGCAACCTACGCGGAAGTCAAGAATTTATTAACAGAGGGAGTTATTCAAATTCAGGATGACCTAATAATTGAAGGTTATGTTATTTCATCCGATGAGGCGGGTAATTTTTTTAGTTCACTTCATTTTCAAAACAAGCTGGATAATCCTACTGAAGGTTTTCAAATAGCGTTTGATTTACGGAATTCCCATTTATTTTATCCTGTTGGAAGTAAGGTATACTTAAAGCTAAAAGGACTCTATCTAGGCAAACAAAAAGGTGTGTTTAAACTCGGCGGAACGTTTTCGTCTTTTGGGAACTTGTCAATTGGCAGGTTACCGGCTAAGGTCGTTTCAAAACATCTCTTTTCTTCCTGTGATGTACTTGTATCGGCAAGACCTACGCGGATTGGTCTCTCAACATTGGATGAAAGTATGGTCAATACACTTGTTGAATTGAATGCAGTTGAAATTATTGAAAATGAGTTAGGTGTATCATTTGCTGAAGTTAAGGAAGAGACAGAACGGACCCTTATAGACTGCGGCGATAAAACAATTGTAATGTTGAATAGTGGTTATTCGGATTTTCAATCGGAATTACTCCCTGAAGGTAATGGTTCGGTAGTGGGGGTATTATTAAGAGCGAATGATGATTACCAAATTGTTATCCGTGATTTGGATGACATCAATCTTCAAAATGAAAGATGTGCGGATTTAATAGATGAATTTACCTCTAACTCCATATTCATTTCTGAATTAGCCGACCCTAATAACAATTCAGGGGCTAGGTTCGTAGAACTTTACAATTCATCAATACAGCCCTTATCGCTAAAAGGATGGACATTGAACAGATTTACCAATGATAATTCCGAGCTTAGTTCATCAACGGATTTGTCAGGTTTGGAAATTCAAGCCCAAAACACCCTGGTTATTTCCCCAAACGCGACAGCATTTGAAACGGTTTATGGCTTTGCCCCGGATTTGGCCATAGGCACTAACAGCCCAGCCGATTCCAATGGCGATGACAATCTACAATTGCTTGACCCCTTCGGAACAGTGATAGATTCATTTGGCATAGTAGGCGAAGATGGTTCAGGAACTAATCATGAATTTGAAGATGGTAGGGCCGTAAGAAAACCAGAAATCGTTCAGGCAAATGCAACCTATAGCTTTACCGAATGGACAATCTTTAATGATACAGGGGCTGCAGAAACCATAAACCAAGTCCAGAATGCACCGGAAGACTTTACCCCTGGAATGAGAAATTAATGAATGAGGCCTAATTTCTCCCTTGACAAAGCAATCAATTCCTTTTCTAGGACTTTTTCCTTGGCCGGCCAAGTTAATTTTAAGACTACTGCTTATGAGTTAGCTTAACCGTATTACTCAAGCACCGTTGTAAGTTGTTTTCGATATTCCGATGGATTCTTTCCCGTGAATGCCTTAAACTTTTTGTTGAAATGTGAAAAATTGTTGAATCCACTTTCAAAACAGACTTCCGTGATGCTAATGGGTTGTTCCGCAAGCAATTTAGAAGCATGCACCAATCGATATTCATTGACGAACTGGGTAAATGTCTTACTGGTAATTTTTTTAAAATAGCGGCAAAAAGACGGAACCGTCATGCTGGCCAAATCGGCAACATCCTCCAACGGAATTTCCTCCTTAAAGTTGGTCTTTACGTGATTGAAGACCAAATTAATGCGGTCGTTGTCCTTTACATCTGACAATAGGGCGAATCCGTCGGCATTAAGAATCCTGAATTCATCGGTATTCGTCAATTCGTTTAAAACGAGCAATATGGAAACCAAGCGCTGAAAATCGGTCTGTTGTTCCATTTCTTCCATCATAGCACCAACCGTGGTTTTAGTATTTCCTGAAAACACGATGCCCCGCTCAGCTAATTGAAACAGTTTTTTTATTTTGGCCGTTTCGGGGATATTTAAAAATTCGTTTCCCAAAAAATCCGCTTTCATCTGTATAACGGTCTGGTTCTTGTTGCCGGTAAGCTGATCGGTAAAACCGCAATGTGGTAAGTTACTGCCTACTAAAATCAACGTGCCCCAAGTATAATACGACAAGTTGCTGCCCACTTGCCGCTTGCCCGTTCCCCCGTTTACGTAAACCAATTCTATTTCAGGGTGGTAATGCCAAACAGTATTTCTGTTCTTATTGTTTTCGTCGAATTTTTGGTACGTGAACGAATGTCCAAAATTAGGGGTTATCGACTCAAAAGTAGGTTTCTGTGCAAGCATAGCTAAATCTATTTAAATAGAAATAGTAAAATTAAAACTGTCTTTTGTGGAAAATCACCACAAATTTACCATATATCTATGCTAGATTAACATAATAAGCATATTTAAAACCTCATAGAGTTAATTGTGAACACAAGCTGAAAAACATGTAGTAGTGCAAAGTAATATTCGGGCCTAAGTTTGTATACTGATTATTTCTCATTCCTTTCTGATACAGGAGGCTCTGAAACCACAAACCTACCCCAAAACGCCCCGGAAGATTTTACCCTAGGAGTAAGCAACAAAAAAAGCAATCTAATGTAAAATCAGATCGCTTTTTTGATGTAATGGCAGGATTGTTTTCCTATTCCTCTATCCCCATAGTAACGGAAGGAAAATTTTCATTCGCCATTACTTCTTCCATCTGTGCAATGTGGCGTTCGGTATGTCCGCTTATGAACAAAAGAATTTGTACACCGTCAATGGTGCCAAAAGGCAATTTGCCATAATGGTTTCTAAGATCATCCGTAGTGGTCTTAAGGTATTCAATATGTTCGCCCCGTTTTGTCAAGAAGGCCTTGACCGTTTCTTCATGGGATCCAAATTTACCAGAAGGTACAAAGGCCTCTCCCGTTTTCACCTTTTTTTCACGGCTAGAGATCATCGCCATTAATTTTTCATCTGAAATCAATACTGAATCCCTTTTTGAAGGATCCGCTGGGGTTTTCAATGCCCCTGTGAGCATTCCCCCAATCATAGATTCCGAAATGGCCAAGTGTTCCACACACTCTGCAATAGACCATGATTCCGGTGTGGATTTATAATTGAGTTCCTCGGTACTAAGCCCTTCTAAAG
>JBATIW010000009.1:0-3164 GCA_049668005.1 Maribacter sp. | reverse complement strand
TAATATGATCATTCCAATAGAAACCCTCTCGAGTAGCATCATATTGTGGGGAACGCCCTCCGCCTTCGATACGTTTTGGTTTGCTTACCCCAAAATCAGAATATATATCGATAAAAGATGGATACACTGATTTTCCATCCAGATCAATAGTCACCGTGTTTTTTGGAATGGCCACCGATGTACCTACCTGTACTACTTTCCCATTCTGTATGAGCAATGTACCTCGCTCAACAACCTGGGTAGGTGTAATGAATATCCTGGCATTCGTAAATGCCGTGAAATTGTTGTTTTTTGATTTTACCCCATTATTTTCCGGAAAGTAATCCTGGGCAAATAAAGTTGCACCACACCATAAAATGGCGAGTGCCAGAAGTCTCATTTTCATATTAAAGTTTTAGTTAATTAGTCGTTCTAAAGATATAGGATGCGCTGTTAAAATGGTACATGTTTACTTTTTTTAACGTTTTACAGGATGCTCCTTATGATAAGTTACCAATAGGGAAACCACGGCACTATAACTCTTGATGCCTTTAGCTTGGTTATTGGCCTTTAAGAAGGTGTCGAAAATAGACTTAAAGACAGGTTCCAATGGATTTTCGAAAGACTGCCAAAAATCGGCCATTTCCTGAAAATTCTTTTGAATACCAGGGTTCATCTTAGTGTATAATTCTTTGAATTTTTCCTCATCATGACGGCGAATATCACTGAGTGTATATCCCAAGGCATAGGCATAGGCCGAATATTGAAAATAGATATCAGGATTATACATGGTGGCCAAATACCCAATGAAATTAGTCTCATTTTCAGCAGAGTACCCCACTTGATGCCCAATTTCATGGCCACTGACCACTGGGAACCTAAAGTTGGGAAGCCTACCGTTTACCTGTGCCTCATGGGTAAATGGGTTCAGATACCCACCATAACCCATATACGTCAATGCCGTACTAAAGATTGATTTTTTAATGCTTGGTTTTTGATAGGAAATAAAGTGATACGCGTTTTCCAGGTTTTTATAGCCAATTAAAGTTTTGTCAAAAATTTCTTTTTTGGTATACGGAATTTCAACCGCCAGTGCTGTGTCTTTGGTTATACTGAATTGAAGTTCATTGGTTTTTAAGATCAGGACTTCTATTAGATCCAATAGTTCATCATCGGTATGTTCTTCATTCAAGGCGAATCTATCGGCTAAAGGTTGGCGATAATAATTAAGTCCCCAGAGTAGATGAAAGGTGAAGTAAGCGATTGATACTATAAAAAGCACATTACGTAAAAATCGGAAGGGATAGGTGCGGATTTCCAGCCAGTGTTTTATCACGTACCGCAAGGCCAAAACAGAGAGTATAAAATAAAAAATATCACCAACTGAGAAAGGAATCCAACCGTATAAAATCCTGAAGAATTTTGATATCCAGGGATATACACCTGTACTGTAATATTTCTCCACTGCATCTGGATAGTTTGCCAACCATTTCACAAGAATGATTTGTGGAATTATCGAAAGCGCAACCCAATTTTTGATTTTATAAACCATGAAATCAAAAATAGGCATTAATGGGTTAAAGTTATTCTCAAACCGTATTTTTGAAATTCAAAATCAAACTTATGATCAAAGAAGTACGACAACTAGAACCAAAGGTAATCTGGAATAAATTTTCCGATTTGAATGAAGTGCCAAGACCTTCCAAAAAGGAAGAGCGGGTGATACAATTTATGTTGGATTTTGGCAAATCACTTGGTCTTGAGACCTTTTCGGATGCTGTTGGTAATGTGATCATAAGAAAACCGGCCACAACCGGAATGGAAGACCGGAAAAAAATCACCCTGCAATCCCATTTGGATATGGTGCACCAAAAAAATGCAGATACCGATTTTGATTTTGATGTTGAGGGTATAAAGATGTTCGTTGATGGCGATTGGGTAAGGGCCAAGGGAACCACTTTAGGTGCAGATAATGGTTTGGGTGTGGCTACCATTATGGCCTTGTTGGAAAGCACGGATATTCCGCATCCTTTTTTGGAAGCCCTGTTTACCATAGATGAAGAAACAGGAATGACCGGGGCCATGGGCCTTGAAGGGGGTGTATTGCAAGGGGAGATCTTATTGAATTTGGATACCGAAGAGGATGATGAGTTGGATATTGGTTGCGCTGGTGGTATTGATGTTACGGCAACAAGAAATTATACTGAAGAAAATGTCGCTATAGAATCTGTGGGATGTTTAATAACCGTCAAGGATTTACAAGGAGGCCACAGTGGTATGGACATTCATCGAGGATTGGGGAATGCCAATAAGATATTGAATCGTTTGCTTTTCAATGGCATGGAAATGTTTGACCTGCAGGTTGCTGAAATTGATGGGGGAAGTTTACGCAATGCGATTCCCCGGGAAAGTTTTGCAAAGATTGCGGTAAAAGTTGCAAATAAGATACAGTTTGAAGCTGAATTTGCAAACTGGGCATCTACCATTGCAGCTGAATTGTCTGTCAATGAACCCAAATTGTCAATTATTTTGGAATGGACGGATGCGCCGAATAAAGTAATGCAAAGAGAGGAACAGGAAAAGCTGATAAAAGCGCTTTATGCAGCGCATAATGGGGTATATTCAATGAGCGCAGCAATCCCGGACTTGGTGGAAACCTCAAATAACCTGGCCAGGGTAGCTGTAAGTAATGGTGAAATAAAAATAGGATGTTTAACTCGTTCTTCAGTGAACTCCGCCAAAATGGATTTAGCCAACGCCTTGAAATCCGCCTTTGAATTGGCCGGTTGTGAAGTGAACATGGACGGGGAATACCCCGGTTGGAACCCCAATCCTGACTCTGCCATTTTAAGGGTGTTGGAAAGTAAATATGAGACCCTATTTGGCGCAAAACCAGATGTTGTAGCTTGTCATGCGGGATTGGAATGTGGTATTTTGGGACAGAATTATCCAAAAATGGATATGATAAGCTTTGGACCTACAATTAAAGGCGCTCATTCGCCAGATGAACGGGTAAGCATATCATCAGTGCAAAAATTTTGGAATTTTGTACAGGAAGTTTTAAAGGATATTCCCAATAAATAGATACTTTTATTATGAATTATTTAGCGTATTTAACAAATAATTTTTAATATGATAATAAAAATTTAGTAACTTTAAGAAAATGCTAAATCAAGTATTATGGG
>JBATIW010000008.1:0-6005 GCA_049668005.1 Maribacter sp. | reverse complement strand
ACGATATATGTTCTTTTTCAATGAGCATTGTGTCAAAATCAAAGGTGCCAATAATCAAATTCCCTTTTTCTTGAAGAAAGGATTCATAAGCACCTACCAGTGTTTTCGTAGCTATTCTACCCGTATGCAATACTTCTCCCAAGCCAAAGGGAGCATCAATACATTCATTATCATTTCCAATAATTCTTGTGGAAAGAAATTTACCTATTCTTGGTTTATCCCCAGCTTCGAACCATAGGTTTTGCTCTCCAATGGAAGCAAACTTTCTATAAATGGGAATTTTGCAATCCAACTTAACACCCAACTTTAATTCAAGCTGATTGTAAAAAGGCATTGCTTTTTCCAATTGAACATCTGCATTCCAGGCCAGGGTGAATCTTTTGAGAATTACAGGATTGTACAAACCCCCGGCTACAAGTGAAGAGGTTTGGGAACCGTCATTAATCACCTTATAACTCTTTCCGTTTTCTTCCAATTGTTCACAAAAAGATATCCCGGCCAAACCTAGGCCAACGATTAGGTAGTCAATCATTCAACAAAGGTAAATAATTCACAACTCGGGAAGGCAATCGAAGTATTCTTTCAGTTGATTCATCCATAAAAAGATTAGCGGTTCGCGATCTTCTTTGTTCAAAACATTTTTGCCAATAAAAAAACCCTGACAATAATGTCAGGGCTTTCATTTTATATTGAATTGGAATAAGCTGTACTTAGTAGGCCCACATATCTTGCTCCCTATCCCTGATGACCTCTTTTATTCGTTCGGCCTCCAATAACTGGAACAAGGCATTATCTGCAATATAATCGTTAACCTTACGGTCGCCATGAACATTATCTTCGCGATAGATGACCCCATTGAACCTTCGTGCATTCAACAACATATCATACGTTATGGGTTGCGCCGAGTTGCGTTGGTTAAATACTTTGGCATCGTGCAATATCTGCCTGGCACCTGGGTACCACACCCAGAAAAGCTCAACCTTGGCATCTGCAGGGTCCATAGAATCATCATCAATAAAGTTAACATCCGGAGCAACTGGAGCAATACCCAATAATCGGTATTTTAATTCTCCTTGTCGCTTGTCGAAATACCAGATTCCTTTAATACGATACTCTTCGATATCCGCAGCAGTCAAATCCCGCTCATTAATAAATTCAGCAGAGAGTTCCTCGCCAGCATTTATCTGTTCGTATCCCATATCGGTAGTATCAACTTTCGATAAAGTAGCTGCCAAATCACTGAATACTCTTTTCTCAGTGAAATAAGAATCTACATATACATCCTCTAGTTTACCGTTTTTGATGTTCTTTATGAGAACATCATACAAGGACCGTCTATCGGCACCAATATCTACGGTATCGATTGGATAGTATAAAGGAAAGTTAACGCGTTCATCCAAGTCAATGGTCTCCCATACGGTTTTGGACCAAAGGATATCCCTATCATCCACATAACCATACTCTAAAGGGGCATCATTGTCCAAGGCTTTTTGCGCTTCTGTCCTAACACCAATTTCTTGTGGCTTCTTAGCATTCAATATATTTGCTTGGGCCATAATTGATGCGGGCAGTAGACTAACAGCTCCGATTAATAAAACATTCTTCCAATTCATAAAACTATAATTTAAATAAACTAATTGTTAGTTTGTTAACTCAACAACAACTGGAGATACTTTTTTAAGCTTGTAACTCTTATTGTTCGTGATATAAGCATTCACATCAAAAATCTGAACAGCATCACCACGTTTAGCTCTTCTTAGGGCTGACTTAGCTCTAGAATCAAGCTTATTGCCATTGACACTTACTGTGGGTTGACCAGGAACTTTGAATTTAAATCCACTTACTTTAAGATTCAAATCAAAATCAAAGTCTTCCAATATGGCGCCGACGGTTGCAATCTCCAAATTCTTTTTTCCCATTTTTGCACTACCTGATTCACCTCTAATAGAGCCAGCAGGTCTGGGAATATCCTTTATTCTAAATTCAGCTGGGGTAGAAATTCGCTGACCATCAGGTAAAATACCTGAAGCAACTATTTTTACTGTTCTACCTTTACCAGGATTCATAACATACTTACTGGCACTTCTCTTGGTAAGACCAGGAGCAGATGCAGTAACCTTATTGTCAGGAATACCAGGAATGGATATCGACATTGGGTTAGCAACGCCACGATAAACTACGTTCATCTTATCTGCAGCTATCAAAGCAGCATTAGGCTTACTGATTGTTGCAAAGCTATTCTTAACCTCAACGGGAATCTCTTCACCATCTTGCATAAAGAACATAGTTCCTGCAACTTCATGATCGCCTGGAGAACCAGCACTGATAAGCATTTTAATTCCACCTGCTTCAAAAGCATAGTCTTTCCCTTCAGAAAGTTTTCTTCCGTCAAGAGTCAATTCTGCCCTCACTGGAGTTGATGATTTGTCTGTTTTAGCGATAATGATTTTACCATCATATTTTTCACCAGAATAGAATGCCGATTTACTTGCTTGAAGTGAAGTAGCAAAGTTCTTCAATGAAACTTGACTGGTTAACTCACCTTCCAACATTGATTTCAAAGCATCTTCCTCAGTTGATTTAACATCAGCTTGAAGTGCAGTTAATTTTGCCAGTGATGCCACCAATGGATAGCCTTCATAATGATAGTTGATCCAATCTTGCTTAGTTTTATCCCTTTTTAAGACCTTACCATTTTCGTCGCCGGTTTTGAAACGTGAATTAACTGCTTCTTTAAGGCTTGCAGGCGCTATTGCAGCTACTTGCGTACGATAATCAGTAAGCCTTTTCATGAATTCCTTACCAGCTTTAGAAAGGTTGTCTCCTTGAAATAACATTTCATCTAAGAAATCCGAGTTATCCATACGGGCATAATCCTTGGCATCCTCTAAATTTTCTGTCATTCCTTTTTTGATACCTTCAAGATAGTCAAAGTACTCTTGGGACATTGACTTTATTTTCTGTGCATTCTGATACAGCTTTTCATATTTGGCTGCATCTTCAGATGCTTTAGTTTCCAGACTTCCTAGGAAAGCATCATTGCTTTCTGAAGTCTTTACATTTGAAGCTTCTAACTTTTCATTCATTATACCGAATGCCGCTAGAACTTCTTTACTCATATTTAAGGCCAACATCGCGATGAAGATCAAGTACATAAGGTTGATCATCTTCTGACGTGGTGAAAGTTTACCTCCTGCCATGTTTTCTAATTAGATATTATTGATTAATTGATTTGGGTTTGGACTAATGTTCTAATTAGTTTCTATTCATTGCAGTTAACATACCACCGTAAACTCCGTTCAAAGAAGAAAGGTTAGTAGCTAAAGATTCCATTTGATCTTTAAGTGCACTTGCATTCTGTACAACTTCTTCGTTAACGGTAGCTTGCTTGCTAGCACTTTCTAACTGTACTTTATATAAGCTGTTTAAAGATTCCATCTGAGCAGCAGCATGTACCATTTCATCAGAATACTTCTTCGTGGATTCCATGGCATCAATTGTAGGGGCGATACCTTTTGCAGCACCTTCGAAATTCTTGATGCTTGAACCTAAACTTTCCATAAGACTTGCGTCAATTCCTGCTTCTTCAAGAAGGTTATCCAATTTCTTGGACAACGAAGTTTCAGTTTCCTTCAATTCTTCCATCACATTGTCTTTTCCATTAGTCATACCACCAGCTAACTCAGGGTATACTAAAGACCAATCGAACTCATCCTCTACTGGTTCAAATGCACTAATAGCAAAAATAAGTGCTTCAGTTATAAGACCAACTGCCAATAATAGACCACCTGTAAGTGGACCAAATTCCCAGTGAAGAATCTTAAATAATGCACCAATAATTACTACAGATGCTCCAAGCCCGTAGGCCATGTTAAATAATTTTTTTGTTGATTTTGACTGTGCCATAATTTTAAATTTAATTTTAGTTTATGTTAATAATAAGTATTTGGTTAAAATTTGATTGTCCCCGATTTTAATCGAGATGTATTAATGATTAATTATAATTCTATTGTGTTGAGTCTTCTTCACCCATATAATCCTGTACGGTTCTGAACCCTACATAACTGCGCGCAGAATCTGTATATTCATAGTCCCTTGTACTTACCTGTAAGAAGTAAGCCACATCTTTCCATGAACCACCTCTAATCACTTTTCTTTCATTGCTGCTATCGCCAGCATTAGGGTTCATGGTAGATACATATTCGTATGAATTTGGATCATAACTGGAGTTTGTCCATTCAGATACGTTACCGGCCATATTGTACAAGTTAAAATCGTTGGGCTCGTAAGATTTGGCTTCTACCGTATACAAAGCTTGATCGGCTGCATAATCACCACGTTGTGGTTTAAAGTTTGCCATAAAGCATCCTGTATCACTGATCACATACGGACCACCCCAGGGATAAGTACCACCTTCAATACCACCTCTTGCAGCATATTCCCATTCAGCTTCCGTTGGCAATCTAAATTTGTTCACGAATTGCTTGCCTTTGCTTTTTTGGTCATCGTTCTTGTACTTGGTTCTCCAATTACAAAAAGCTTGTGCTTGTTTCCAAGAAATACCCACTACAGGATAATCGCTATACGCATCATGCCAGAAATAGTCATTGTGCATTGGTTCATTATAAGAATATTCAAAATCCCTAATCCAAACAGTCGTGTCCGGATAAATTTCCAATTCCTCTTGAATGATAAAATCTTTTCTATTACCAGTTCTTGAACGAGCAGCAGCTTCGATATCCATCCAACTATATTTATATTTCAATGCAGTAACTTCATAAGTTCTCTGACCATTATAAGATTCAATTTCTGGAATATATAAAGAGTCCATTATCTCAGTATAATATTCGTCTGGATACTCAGAAGTATCCCAAATTAATTCTTGATCTTTGTTCAAAGCTCGACCCTCATATCCGGTTTCTCCCATGCCAGCATAGTTATCTAACATATACTTGTCATAAATAGAAGCCCTGGTAGTATCTGCATCTCTAAATGCAAATTCACCAATACCTCCATCTTCAGGACCTAATCCCAACTCATCGGCAAGAATAGCCAACTTTGTTCTTGTGATAGAATCTTTTACCCATTCCACAAATTGGCGATATTCACTATTTGTGATCTCTGTGTCATCCATATAAAAGGATCGCACGGTAACTGTCTTGGTTGGCGCATTGAGAACTTTAGCTTGGTCTTCCTCGCTCTTACCCATTATGAACGATCCGCGTGGGATCAACTCCATTCCATAAGGTTTTTCCGGGTACCACTTCTTACCTTGGACGCCGACTAGTTCTCCTTTTGTTTTGGACCCACAACTGGTGAGTAAAAAAACAAATGCTATAGATGATAACAATAGCTTCTTCATACTTTAGGTTAAATTTCGATTAAGGTTATAAATGCAAACACAATAATTATTCTACTCTCTAAAACTACGTTTTGAGTAAATTATTGTATCTCGTACAATTATCGCTTGATTTTTTTTTATTCAGTTAAAGCCTTTTCTGTAGGCCTTGAACCACCTTTCGGGAATATTCTGATTACATGCATCTAAATAGTCCTGTTCGGTGCATGGTAATAACGCCGCTGAATCGGCTTTAGTATGTGAAGTCAAAATTGAAGGAACCTCTACCCACCATCTTTCGGTAAGATGGCTCTTATAGAAGACTAAGTGCTCGGTATCGGTTGGTACGGTATACTTTGTGAAATCATCAGTTTTTGAATAGGGAGTCTCTTTGATCCTGTAATTGACCCCTTCAATAAAATACCAGATGATTTGGGCCAAGAGTTGAGAGGATTGGTCATTGTTTTCCATTTCATATATTCCGAAAACACTCACTTTATCGCTGAGGCCGGCGTATCTGGAAATGGCACAAATTTCACGCCCATCAAAACCGTTGGGAGAAAAATTAGGGGAAACACCAATCTCACTGGCTTTGATTGAACGAGCGTCCAAGCTCACCATATGGGCATTGCGCAATACGGGCTCAGCCAAGGAAATGTCCTGAATC
>JBATIW010000007.1:0-8354 GCA_049668005.1 Maribacter sp. | reverse complement strand
CTTTTACAGTGTTTTACCATTTATCTTACATTTTTAACATTTGGTCGTTTTTTAAGTTGTTCATCGATTTTTGCCCTGTCCATGGCGTTTAATTTTCTATTGGTGATGGTATTTGATTTGCTTTGTTTTAGTATTCAACCAAATCTTAGAATTAAACACTTACGCTAATTACATATAAAGAAGAAGTTTAAGCCTATGGACAAATCTTTACTCTCAAACACTTACTAGTTTTTTGTAAACCCCTGTCATTAGGTTTCATAATTTTTTTAGAAGCATCAAAGCAATCTGAACTATGAAACATTCAATTTCAAAATCAACCCTTAGTAAATTTCAATTGGCGGATAAAGTGGGTAAGCTCATTTTATTGGTATTTTTTCTTTCGACCACTTTGGCAAGTGCCCAGGTAATGAAAGAATTTACGCCGAGATATGACGACACCATTAAAGGTGACGTAACAATCATCGCCAATAACATGCTAAATGATCACCCTACAGATGATTTTAGTGGCAATGAGGATAACCAGAATAGTAATAACAGGGTTTACGTAGATATAGATGGTGATTCAAGCACCTTTAATTCCAGTAGTGCTAATTTGGCCAATCCGGAACCCGGGGTAAGTTGTTTAGAATTCACAAAAGCTTATTTGTACTGGGCGGCTTCTGATAAAGAAGATGGCGGAGATTCAAATAACAGTGAATCCTGGAATTATAATGATATTAAACTTATGCTTCCTGGCGCTTCTTCATATAGCGACCTAACGGCAGATGAAGTGTTGTTTCGAGGAAGGGATGAAAGCGGACACTTTTATAATGACCCCTATATATGTTTTAAGGATATCACTGATGAAGTAACTGCCTTATCCAATCCATATGGTAAATATCAGGCAGCTAATGTAAAAGCCGCATGGGGGGGTCTAGACTCACATGGTGGGGGTAATGTTGGTGTTGCCGGAGGATGGCAAATAGTTTTCGTTTATCAGTCAACTGATCTTCTTAGACGAAATATTACGCTTTTTGACGGGTATGCGCATGTTCATAATGGCCAAACAACGGATTTCTTTGTTGATGGCTTTTTGGCCGTTCCTACAGGGAATGTAAAAGCTAATATTGTTCTTGGATCAATAGAAGGGGATAGAGTTCTAAACCAGGATAATTTCCAAATTAAAAAACCCGATGGGAACTGGCAAAAAATAAGTACCGCATTAAGGGACGAAAACAACTTCTTCTCAAGTAGAATATCCATTGATGGAGTAGATTTTCTCGATCGAAATCCTGCAAGTACCAATACACTAGGATTCGATGCCTCTGTTTTTAATCTCCCAAATCCTGGGAATTCCCTTATTGCTAATAGTCAAACAAGCACAACCCTCAGGGCCACTTCAGGCCAAGAGACCTATGGTTTATACCTAGTTGGATTTGCTATTGAAGTCTATGAGCCAAGTTTGGGGGCCCTTAAATTTATAACCTCACCCCTTAATAGCACTTACAATGCTGGTGATGTAGCCACACTTTCCATGAGCATTGAAAACTCAGGAAATGATAATATCGCGTCTCTGCAAATCTCGACTATATTACCCATGGAAGTGGAATATGACGAAACTCAACCGCTGCCAACAGGCGTTACCAGTGCCTCCTATAATGTTACAACAAGGGAGCTTAATTTCGTCGTAGATAAAAATAATGTTGAAGCTGGTGATCCAGAATTCTTATTAGATTTCGATGTAACGGTAAAAGATCAGTGTTACTTTTTAGAAACCGCCTGTTCAGCAACCTTTTCCTTACAAGCTACTGCTACTTTTACAGGAGAAATTAATCCTGAAACACAAGCGACCAACAGTTCAGGTACATTAAATGAATGTGGATTCGGTAATTTCGATCCAACAGTTGTAAACATTAACCAACCTGCCCAAGTTAACTGGTCTACTCTCGCGAATGCATTGGATACCACCGTCACTTGTGATGACACTGCTAGCTTAAATGCAGCTCAAAGTTTAGAGCCCGCAACGGAATTATGTGATTTTACCTTGGACAAAACTGCAGGAGATTTTGTACCCAATGCGGGCTGTGATGCTAAAGGAACGTATACCAATACATGGACCTTTACTGATGCCTGCGGCAGAACAAGTGAAATATTCACGCAGGTCATAACAGTTGAAGACACAGACCCACCCTCTTTTAATGAAGCCTTGCCAGCAGATGATGTAGCGGCATGGGATAATATTCCGAGTCCAGTTATTTTAACAGCCGATGATGATTGTGATTCTAATCCCCAAGTTGATTTCAACGAAACGTATATTGGTGATTTCACTAGTAAGACGTATACCATAATCAGGACCTGGACAGCTTCGGACTGTGCCGGTAATTCAACGGAGCATATCCAAAAAATATTTGTTACAGAAAATGGAGACCCAATCGGATTGGCCATAAATGACGTAATCGTAAATGAAGATTCGGGAACGGCTTCATTTGCAATTGCCTTGACCGGTGAAGTGTCTGGTGGTTTTACCGTGGAGTATGTATCTGCGAATGGAACAGCAATTGCACCGGGTGATTTTACGGCCTTAGATCCAACATCATTATTCTTTGATGGAAATCATGGGGATATTAAAATGGTCAACGTTACAATTTTGAATGATGACATTGTTGAGGAAGATGAAAACTATACGGTAGAACTTTCCAATCTATCCACTACAGAAATTCCAATTAATGACGCTAGTGGTTTAGGAACTATTTTGGACAATGATGCAGCAACAGTTTCTATTAGTGATTTGGATGTCAATGAAAATGCCGGTGTTATTAATGTACAAGTTGTATTAAGTGGAAATGTAGAAGAATCGTTTACCGTTGATTTTGAAACAGCTGATGGTTCTGCATTGGCCGGAAGTGATTATAATTACGCGAATAGTCAAGTTACATTCCCTAACAACGCTACAAATGGAAATATCCAAAATATTGCAATTACAATAAATGAGGATAATCTTATTGAAGATACTGAGAACTTCCTGGTGGATTTGTCAAATATTTCCGCTTCTGGAAATATAATAATTGCCGATAATCAAGCAAACGTAAACATCATCGACGACGATGCCGTTGCAGGTACAGGTATTGCTTTTACCGATACTGACGTAATAGTTACCGAGGGTACCGATGCATTCGCAATCTTCAATGTGACCCTTACAGGGAACATCGCTGAAAACGTGACCGTGGATTATACCACAAATGAGGGGACCGCTTTGAACCCAGGTGACTTTGTAAATACTACAAATACTTTGACATTCACTCCGACCATCAACTCATTGGATATCCAGGTCCCGATTACGGATGATGCCGTTATCGAACCTACGGAAGCCTTTACAGTAGTATTATCCAATATCGTTTCAAACATCGGAATTGGCTTTGTTGATGGAAACACCACCAATACAGCGAACGGAACCATCTACGATGATGATAGTGACCCATCACTTGGGGTACAGTTCGATGCGACCAGTGTTGATGTCAATGAGGATGCAGGTACGGTAACCCTTGACGTTGTACTGAACGCAGACGTACAGGACGAGTTCTCAGTGGAATTCTATACCGCTGACGGTACTGCCATTAGTCCAGATGATTATACGGCCATACCTGAGGATACACAAAGATTGATATTTGGTGGTACCAATAGCAACACCCAAACTATAACAATCGATATCATTGACGATATAATTATAGAGAGCACCGAGAACTTCCAAGTTATTCTCACGGATATTGCGACTTTGGATTTGCAGACTCCTTTAGTGAACATTCTTGACAACGATACTGCAACGGTGAACATCATCGATAACGATAGTGACCCATCACTTGGGGTACAGTTCGATGTGACCAGTGTTGATGTCAATGAGGATGCAGGTACGGTAACCCTTGACGTTGTTCTTAACGTTGATGTACAGGATGAGTTTACAGTGGAATTCTATACCACTGACGGTACTGCCATTAGTCCTGATGACTTTACGGCCATACCTCAGGATACACAAACATTGACCTTTGGTGCTGTCAATAGCAACACCCAGACAATAACGATCGATATCATCGACGATATCATTATCGAGAGCACCGAGAACTTTCAGGTGGTTCTTACGGATATATCTACGCCTTTGGTGAACATCCTTGCCAACGATACGGCAACTGTGAACATCATCGATAACGATGGTAATGAAGGTTATCCACAGGATATTACAATTGAAGCCTGTACGGCAATACCAGTTGCTGAGGATATTACTTCTGACAGTGCTTGTGCCATCACAGTTGTGTTGGAAGAAGCTATTGAAGGTCAAGATGATAGTTGTCCAACTGAGTATACAATTACAAGGACGTGGACAATCACCGACTGTATGGATAATGTTCGTATCCATACACAGGTTATCACTATTGAGGATACGATTGCACCAAGTTTCGTTGAAACGTTACCTCAAGATATGACAGTAGTTTGTGACGAAGTGCCAGAAGCAGCTGTATTGACAGCGATTGATAATTGTGATACCAATGTTGCGGTGAATTTTGAAGAAACTGCTACAAACGATAGCAATTGTTCAGGAGGTTATGTTATTACAAGAGTTTGGAACGCGGCAGATTGCGCTGGGAATGCCATATCGCATACCCAAACCATAACCATAATGCCTAACGGTCCAATAACGGCAAGTGCCTATGATGAGGAAATAACCATAATGTGTGGTGAAGCGATTCCTGAGGTTCCCAATCTTGAGTTCATGGGAGGTTGTGGCGATTATACTGTGGTTTTCAACGAAGAAGCACAATTTTCAGAAGAAACTGAGGATTATATGATTGTCAGAACATGGAATGTAACAGATGCTTGCGATAATATGGCAACGTTTGAACAAATCATTTTCGTGATGCAACCTGAAAAGGAAACAGTACTAATTGATATATGCGTTGAAGATATGACCATAGACCTATTATCCTATTTACCAATCGACTTTGATACCAATGGTGTATTTACAGTAACTGGTGGTAGTGCTGTTTTAAATGGCAGTTTCTTTGATCCAATGGATAATCAAGTAGGCGAACATACCCTTGCATATAGCTCAACAGAAGGCACATGTAAATACTATGTTGATTTCACAATCAATGTTAATACTGACTGTGTACCCTGTGGTAGAAAAGATATTATCGCTTCTAAAACAGTTACTCCGAATGGTGATGGTGTTAACGATTATTTTGAAATCACTGGAGTTGAAAATTGTGACTTTAGATTCGATGTAATGCTGTTTAACAGATGGGGGTCAAAAGTTTATGAAGGTGTTGAATATCAAAATGATTGGGGTGGTAGTTCACCTAACAATTCATTTGGTAACTCAGGAATGCTTCCTGCTGGAACTTACTATTACATTATCAAGGTTACCAATAGGGATTTTGAACCCATCAATGGTTATATCTACTTAGGAACAAAATAAAAAACCCCAAAAATGAAAAATAAAAACTATTACTTAATTGCGATATTCCTTACTGTAAGTATTACGGTCTCTGCTCAGCAGTTACCGCAGTTCACTCAGTACATGTACAACACAATTTCTGTAAACCCAGCTTATGCGGGTAGTAGGGGAACATTGAATCTCACAGCCTTGCACAGGAATCAATGGGCAGGTATTGAAGGAAACCCTAGAACGAGCACCTTATCCATACACGCTCCAATGAGAAATGACAGAGTGGGATTGGGAATATCGTATATAAACGATAATTTGGGTTTTGAACAGACAAACTATGTCTACGGAGACTTTTCATATTCTGTTCCGGTGAGTGAAACCGCGAAACTGTCTTTCGGATTAAAAGCTGGTTTTACCAATTATGTATTGGAAACACCGGATGTGAATGATATGTTTTTTAATTCGAGTTTCAATGATTGGTCACCAAACTTTGGTGCAGGGGTTTACTATAGTTCCAACAAATGGTATGTTGGTGTCTCATCCCCGAGAATATTGAATACCGATTTAAATGAAGGGGAATTTGAGGCATTGGAACGTAATAGTTACTATGCAATCGGTGGCCTAGTATTTGATCTTTCTGAAAACACAAAGTTCAAACCAACGATGATAGCAAAGTTTACCAACGGTGCACCAGCGACTTATGATCTAACAGCAAATTTTCTTTTTTCAGAAAAATTCTGGATAGGAGCCTCGTATAGATTCAATGATGCATCGAATTTTGGAGCACTAATAGATTATCAAGTATCTAAAGATTTTCGTTTAGGATACGCATATGATATACCCACTGGGGATATTAGACCCTACACAACGGGAACACACGAAGTAATTTTAATTTATGAATTGAAGGTTAAAGCTAAAGGCCCTGCAAAATCTCCAAGATATTTCTAGTATAAAAAATCAATGACCATGAAAACATTTCAAAAAAATCTGATTCTGTTCGCTATAGTATTGTTTAGTCAACTTATGGTTGCACAGTATGGTGCCCAGAAAAGAGGGGATTATTATTTTGGCCAATTCGCATATGCCAAGGCAATTGGTGAATATGAAAAAATGCTTGAGAAGGATTTTAATCAGGCCCATGCCCATCAAAGGTTGGCGGAATGCTACCTTTTGATTCGAAATTTCAAGAAAGCTTTGCCGCACTTTGAGGCTATAATAAATAATACCAGTGTACCAACTGATTATTATTTCAAGTATGCTATGGCTCTGCACAGTGACGGTCAAAAAGATTTGGCAGAAAAATGGTTGAAAAAATATAAAAAATACAATAAAAATGATTCTCGTGTGCGCAGATTTCTCAAAGATGGCAATCTAGCATCCGTAGTATTCAATAGTAGACAAAGATATGATGTGAAACCTGCGACATTCAATTCCCCTGAAAGCGACTTTGGTGTTTTTGAAAACGATGGACATCTATATTTTGCGTCTTCAAGAAAAGACCAAGTAACAGGTAATGAGTATGGTTGGAATGATCAACCATGGTTAGATCTTTTTATGGTCAAGGAAGGTAATCCCGATGCTTTGCCAGAAAAAATAAAGGGCAATGTAAACACCAAATTCCATGAAAGCTCTGTCATTTTCACTACAGATTATAAAAAGGATACCGTAATTTATTTTACAAGGAATAATTACTACAAACAGAAAGAAGGTTATGGTGCTCAGAATGAGATAAATTTAAAGATTTTTAGTGCAATACAGATTGACGGGGAATGGATGGTCAACCGTAATCTTAGGATCAACAGTGACTACTACTCTACTGGTCACCCCTATATTAACCCTGATGGAAGCAGACTTTACTACACTTCGGATAGGCCAGGAGGTTTGGGCGGTACTGATATTTACTATTCGGAAATCCATGAAAGAGGTAGAATTGGGCCAGCCATTAATGCCGGTCCCATTGTTAATACGGAAGGCAACGAGATGTTTCCTTTCATGAACAAAGAAGGTAGATTGTTTTTCTCTTCTGACGGGCATGTTGGATTTGGACAATTGGATATTTATTCAACGATTGGAGACGAATATGGTAAAATCGTTGATGTGATAAATCTTGGGGCCCCAATGAACAGTCCGGCTGATGATTTTGGTTATTATGCTGATGAGGATGGTATTACGGGATATATTAGTTCTAATCGAGAAGGAGGTATTGGTAGCGATGATATTTATGAATTTAAATTTACCCCATCCCTATCTATAGAAGGGTTTGTTACTGATGGAGTGAACAACCAACCTCTTGACAGTGTTCATATAACCATCACAGACCAAAAGACTAAAACCCCCGTCGGGGAAATGTTAACGGATGCCAATGGGTATTATAAAATGTTCATTAATAGAAACAATAACTATAGAATAGATGCTGTACGCAGAACCCACCCACATAAAAGTGTTTATATAAATACCTTTACCACTCCTTTAACTACAAAGGTAATGCGACAGGATATTGTTCTAGAGCCGATAATGGATGTGAAACTTTTGGCCAACTTGAATAAAATCTATTTTGATTTTGATAAAAGCAACATAAGGCCTGATGCAGCCATAGAACTGGACAAAGTGGTTAAACTAATGACAAAAACCTATCCACAAATGATCATTAAACTGGAAGCTCATACTGATCCGATAGGCAGTCATAAATATAACGATGGCCTTTCCGAAAGGAGGGCAAAATCGACCTACGAATACTTGATTGCAAATGGTGTTCCTAAAAACCATATTGTATCATATAAAGGTTTTGGAAAACGAATGCTAATAAACCACTGCACAGGAAGGGAAAATTGCAGCCCAGAAGAACTTGAATTAAATCGTAGAACAGAATTCCCAATTATACAAATCAAAGGTGAAAACCGCATTTTGGTAGACTCCAATTGATTTAATCCTTCAAAAC
>JBATIW010000006.1:0-13231 GCA_049668005.1 Maribacter sp. | reverse complement strand
TAGGGGAGCTTCAGGTGCAATTTGAAGAAATGAATGGCTGGAATGCCGATAGCAATGCAGCAGCATTATTGTCAAATTTGGGAATACAAGAAGAATTACATTATACCCTAATGGCTGATGTAGATTCAAAACTAAAAGTACGGGTCTTACTTGCCCAAGCTTTATTTGGTAATCCAGATGTACTCATAATGGATGAGCCTACCAATGACCTGGATTATGAAACCATTAGTTGGTTAGAGAACTTTTTGGCAGACTATGAAAATACCGTAATTGTGGTTTCCCATGACCGTCATTTTCTCGACGCTGTGTGTACGCACATTGCGGATATCGATTTTGGTAAAATGAACTTGTTCTCGGGTAATTATACGTTCTGGTATGAAAGTAGTCAACTGGCCGCTCGCCAAAGAGCGCAACAGAATAAGAAATCTGAAGAGAAGGCAAAGGAATTACAGGAATTCATTATGCGATTTAGTGCCAATGTTGCGAAGAGCAAACAAGCCACGTCACGTAAAAAAATGCTTTCCAAATTAAAAATCGAAGACATAAAACCCTCAAGCAGAAGATATCCTGCATTGATTTTTGACCGAGAGCGCGTAGCGGGAGATCAAATCTTGAATATAGAAGGACTAACAGCTACTTCAGAGGATGGGGATCTATTGTTCCAAAACGTGAATATTAATTTGTCGAAAGGAGATAAGGTAGCCATACTTTCGAGAGATTCTAGGGCAACATCAGCCTTTTACGAAATATTGAATGGCAATAAAAAGCAAGATGCCGGTAAGTTTCAATGGGGTGTTACAACACTCCAATCGTACCTACCAGCAGATAATGCGTCATTCTTCGAAGACAATATTAACCTTGTGGATTGGTTGCGCCAATGGGCGAAGACCGAGGAAGAGCGTGAAGAAGTTTATATAAGGGGATTTTTAGGGAAAATGCTCTTTAGTGGGGAGGAAGCCTTGAAAAAATGCACGGTACTTTCCGGTGGCGAAAAAGTGCGCTGTATGCTAAGTAGAATGATGATGCTAAGGGCCAATGTTTTAATGCTGGATGAACCTACAAATCACCTCGATCTTGAGAGCATTACAGCATTCAACAATTCGTTGAAGAATTTCAAAGGAACGGTACTGTTTACAACCCACGATCACGAATTCGCCCAAACCGTTGCAGATCGCATTATAGAATTGACCCCTAAAGGCAACATAGACAGATATTTAACGTTTGATGATTATATGTCAGATAAGACCTTAAAGGAACAACGTCAGAAGATGTACGCGGTGCCCGCATAGTCTTATCGTCCCAAATACCTACATTATGAAAACCTACAGCATTATTTATGCGCTTTTGGCATTGGTGGTCATTGGTTGTAGTAAATCAAGCGATTCGCCGCCAATCGAAGAAATCGAGGAACAAGAGAATTTTTTTAATGCCGATTATATCCTGCTACAAGAAAGCAGTGGTGTACTTTCTACCCAACTTCTGGAAAGTAGTGAGACTAGGATTGATTTAAGTCCTGCAGAAAGTACCTTTACCAATGTGCCTTTTTCCGATGTTATATTCCTGAAGGGATCCATTTTTGCGAATTATACGAAATTGACGGACTGCAGTGGACAGGTAACTGTTCATGACTTTAGTGATGACACATCGAATATCGTAGCTGTTTTTGATGATTTGGTAGCATGTAACTTATCGGTAACCTCAATTTTCATTGAAGGGAACACCTTATATGTTTCTTATGTCTTGGAAGAGACGTCCAAAATAGATACCTATCATGTCCGAGCTATTGATCTGTCTGTCTCAGAAGATAACTTTGTAGACGTTGAATTAGACAAAAAGCCCTTGCAATTGGTTTTCACAAATGGTAAATTATTTGTATTGACCATTGATCTGGAAATTACTGATGAGTATTCACTGTCAGTAATCGATGGTGCAAGTACTACTGTAATTCATGAAATTGGCCTTGGATATGATGTGGTGCAGATTTTCCAGGATGCGGAGCAAAATATGATAATTGCATATCAAGAGTTGCATACGGTTTTAAACTCCAATACCATGGGTGTGCAATACATTAGCTACGAAGAAGGTAAAGAGCCCATGTTCTCCGACTCCAAATTCAATTGTTTTGATAGCCAAGGAAGGTTATTCTATAAAAGACCAGTTGATGATGCGGTATATTCTAATATTCCCGCCATTTACGATTTTTCAAATAACTTGGCGATCTTATATTTCTATGAAAATTTCTTGACGGAGTCGCAATTGGAATTTGAATATAAAATTGGGGATACCACCATGGTAAGTTATGATGACGCCAATAGTATTATGCTCGTTGGATACCAAAAAATGGATGATGCAAGTAAAGGTGGGCTACTGAGAATACAATTAGAGCCAGTACCTGAATTGTTGGATAATCTTGATTTAGACGGAGTTCCTTATCAATTATTCTATCAGAACTAGTTCAATACCGGGTCAAGCATTATAATACTTACTTCTCCAAATGGCATTACTAAAGTTTTTGCCCTTTGCGACCCCATAAAAAATAACCACTGCAACCAGTGATTTGAACATAAAGAAGAAAAGGATCCAGAACTCATAACCAGATGTTGTATTTGTAAAAAGACCCAGTGGAAACATCAAAGTCACAAAATAACTCAGTGCAAAAACAACCCATGCGAGGTTGACAATATTCTTGAAAGGCCACATTAAGGCTTTTCTCAAAGGGTGCAAATCATTACCCCATTTATGTATGAAATAGAAGTAATCATTACCTAAGGGTACAAACAACAAAGGATCGTTCTTGTCCTTTAGTTTAAAAAGTTTGGAAGGTGCCACAATTTTAAATCCTTTCAAATTAGTTCCATTTTCCTTCTCAAGTTGTTTTATTTTGGAAATGGCCTCCTTTGGAATATCGCCTTTGAAGTACCTTGAATCCAAAAATCGAAGACGATAATCAATGCAGATTTTCTTTATATGGTGCAGATGATATATTCTTTCCGATGCCAATAGATCGAAATCGATTTTATTTATTTCACAGGAATTCCCCTTTTTTATTTGTTGACCAATGCTATTGGCGTGCTCTTCCTCTGCCATAAATATCCTATTGATTTCCTCACGAATATCAATAGCATCCACTTCCTTGTTTTTTACACGGTCCAAAGCTTTTGCCAAGTCGGTCCTCTCTAATAGCATAATGTCTTTAGTGTTAATTCTCTCAAATTTAAACAAATTAAAATTTCACAGGTTACAGCCGAAAGCACAGGGTATGTTAATATAATGTTAAAATCGAGGAACTGCACTGTCCTGAAGGGTATTGAATGGGTTTAAATTGTATATTGGCGATGATTCGATACCGTTTATCGGATTTTCAGTATCAAGCCCTTTATTTATAGAACCTAAATGAAATGTTATGTCCCCCAGGTGGCTTTGCTCACCTTATTTTTAAGCTTTTTTGCTTCAGCCCAAGACCGTTTTCCAAGCTCGGAAAGTAAATCACTTTCAATGGATATTGAAAAATCCATTATTTCCAACACGGGGAATTCAGAGAATCACACCACCTTATTAGCGGCAATGAAAGCTACGGATTTAGACAAAGTTTTAAATTATGATGGTCCCTTTACCGTATTTGCCCCATCGGATATAGCTTTTGAAGCGTTATTTTCTAATAATTCCTTTGACCCAATGGATCCGGAGAACAAGGAGGAATTACAAGCCCTTTTGAGATACCATATTATTGCAGGCAAGTTTACCGCTTCAAAAATCCTGAAGGCTATGTGTAGCGGTGAAGGCAAAGCGGTATTTACTACTGTTCAAGGTGAAGTATTAACTGCTACCATGAACGGTATTGATATTGTTTTGACCGACAATTTTGGGAATTCCGCTAAGATAATTACTGCGGATGCCAACCAATGTAATGGGGTCATGCACGCAATAGACAGTGTTATCTTACCAAAAAGAACTAGTTTTTTACCTTAATTCGGCATCTAATTCGTTTTCATACTTCTGCTGAAGTTTTGACATTATTTTATCAATCTGCTTATCGGTAAGTGTGCTATGGTCATCCTGTAAAGTAAAACTAACAGCATACGATTTCTTGCCTTCTGGTAATTTGTTGCCCGTGTAGACATCAAAAAGATTCACTTTTTTCAGTATTTTTCTTTCCGTTTGAAATGCAATATCATGTATGGCTTTAAAACTGACGGTATTATCCAAGAGTAAAGCGAAATCCCGTTTAACTTCAGGATATTTAGGAATAGCCGCGAACTGTACCTCCGTTTTTGGAACCAGATCAACGATCATATCCCACTTAAAATCAGCAAACAATACTTCTTGTTTTATATCGAATTTTTTGACCAGGGATTTATTAACAACTCCAAAATCGACAATTCTCTTTTTATTGGACACCAAGCTCAATCCTTCGGAAAATAAGGTTCCTTCCAAGGGACGGGAATTGAAATTGGGGACTCCTAATCTCCTCAAGATATTCTCAACAACCAATTTAAAGAAGAAAAAGTCGGTTTGCTTGGCTGGTGAAGCCCATCCGGTAGCGTTCCTGTTCCCTGTAATCAAGAGGCATAAGTGTTTGTTTTCAACGCGTTTATCATCATAGCTATGATAGGTTTTTCCGAATTCAAAAAACCTAAGGTTCTGGTTTTTTCTATTGATATTATAGGAAATAGTCTCTAACCCATTTAACAACATACTCTGTCGCATTACAGATAAATCAGTACTTAATGGATTAAGCATGGTAACGGACTGTTCTGCCTTCAACCCCTCTATCAGATTAATGTATTCCGGGGAAGTTAGACTATTGGTCATTATTTCATAAAACCCCCTTGCCGCCAAGAAGTCCCCAATTCTATCTTGTAATTTATAATCTTCGTATTTTGAAATAGGAGCTATGGAGGCGTTCAGTTTTTCTTTAAAATCGATATTGTTGTAGCCGTAGACCCTTAGTATTTCCTCGATTACATCTACTTCACGCTGTACATCGACCCTATATGAAGGTATAACCAATCCCATCCCCGTTTCGGTAACATTCACGACTTTTATCTCAAGCGAAGCTAGAATTGATTTTATGGTATCCTGCGGTATTTCCTGTCCTATTAGTTTATATACCTTATCAAAAGCCAAGAAAACCTCATAGTCCTTTTTCCTATTGGGATATAGGTCTATAATATCGGATGTAATATCGCCACCGGCAATTTCCCTAATCAGAAGTGCTGCCCGTTTAAGGCTATATTCTACATTTTCTATATCGATTCCACGTTCAAACCTGAATGAAGCATCTGTATTCAGCCCATGTCTTTTAGCCGTTTTCCGTATAGAAATAGGGTCAAAGTAGGCACTTTCCAAAAATATTGATTTTGTATTCTCTGTGACTCCCGTGTTTATGCCCCCAAAAACGCCAGCAATGCACATTGGTTTTTCAGCATCGCAAATCATCAGATCTTCCTCATGCAATTCTCTTTGAACGCCATCCAAGGTTACAAATTTAGTACCCGTAGGCATTGTTTTAACGATAACCTTTTTACCAAAAATCCTGTCTGCATCAAATGCATGCAAAGGCTGCCCCATTTCATGCAACACATAATTGGTTGCATCAACTATATTATTGAGTGGACTTATACCAATGGCCTTTAATCTATTCTTAAGCCAATTAGGTGAAGGTTGAATTATCAAATTACTTAGGGTTACCCCGCAATATCTAGGCGCTAATGCATTATTATCAACGGAAACATCCAATTTTAAGGAGCGGTCGGAAATATTAAAATGACTTATTGGTGGGGTTATCAGCTCAATTTCTATTTCTTTCTGCTTCAGTCCTGCCTTTAAATCCCGTGCAACACCATAATGACTCATAGCATCGGCCCTATTAGGGGTTAACCCAATTTCAAAGACCTCATCGCTTTCCAATTCAAAAACCTCAGCACAGGGTGTTCCGGTCGCTATTGAATCACTCAGTATCATAATGCCTTCATGACTATCACCAAGACCTAATTCATCTTCGGCACAGATCATACCATGACTTTCCTCACCACGAATTTTGCCTTTTTTAATGGTCCAAGGTTCACCTTCCTTTGTATAAAGCGTCGTACCAATGGTAGCAACAGGGACTTTTTGTCCCTTGGCTACATTAGCTGCGCCACAGACAATTTGCAAGGGTTGTTCCTGCCCAATATCCACAGTGGTCAATTTAAGGCGGTCGGCATTAGGATGTTGTTCACAGGTCAAAACCTGGCCAACTACAATGCCCTTTAGAGCTCCTTTAACAGATTCATATGGGGTGATACCTTCAACTTCCAGCCCTAAATCGGTTAAAAGTTCAGCGGTCTGTTTTGCCTCCCAATCTATGTTCAGGAATTGTTTTAACCAGTTGTAAGATATGTTCATTGGTTGTATTTAAAGCTGATAAAGATAAAACAATGAAGTAAGACATTCAATACTGTTTCAATTGAATTATTTTAATTTTTTCATGTAAGTTATTATCCTTTACTTCGATACTTTATATTAATAGTAGATCTATGCGAAAATTTCGAGTACTTATAGCTTTTATGGTTTTGATTTTATCCTGCGATAATTCAAAAGACCCTGTTTTGTCCGAAGGAATGTGGGTGGGTGAATTGGAGGTGCAGGACAAGGAAGTCCTTCCTTTTAACTTTGAGCTCAAGAGGGATGATTCAGGACAATTGTTTATTGAAATCCATAACGCTGCCGAAGTCATAAAAGTTGAGGAAGTAAGCTTGAAGAATGATTCAATCGTCATCAGGACGCCTGTTTTTGAGGGTTATATTGCGGGCAAATTTACTGAAACTTCAATCCAAGGTGAATTTATAAAGGAAAGTCTGGATCGCATTGTGCCTTTTAAGGCCATTTATGGAAAAAAAGAACGATTCAGTGTTAAGAACAAACCACAAAGGGATGTTTCCGGTATTTGGGAAACTGAGTTCAGCCCCAATACAGCGAACAGTTATTTGGGGAAGGGAATTTTCACACAGCAGGGAAATAAGGTAACAGGGACTTTTAGGACAACTACTGGTGATTATCGCTATTTGGATGGGATGATGGATGGGGATGTAATGAAAGTATCTGCTTTCGATGGGGCGCACGCCTTTTTATTTACCGCCAAGGTCACCGATAGTAGTTTGGCGGGAACCTTTTATTCAGGAAACCATTTTCAGGAACCGTTCATTGCAAAACGAAATGAAAACTTTGAACTGGCAGATGCTGATTCATTGACCTTTATAAAAAAAGGGTATGATAAATTGGCATTTTCATTTCCTGATAGTGAAGGAACCTTAATTTCCTTGGATGACGCCCAGTTTAAGAACAAAGCTGTAATTGTTCAGATAATGGGTACCTGGTGCCCCAATTGTCTTGATGAATCAAAATTCCTGGTCAATTATCTAAAAGAAAATACGGCGCTCGATTTAGCCGTTGTTGCTTTGGCTTTTGAATATGCCAAAACCGAGGAAGGGGCATTCAAAAGTATAAATAGATTAAAAACAGCTATAGGTATTGATTATCCCATTCTCTTGGCACAGTTCGGAACTTCGAATAAAAGCAAAGCACAGGAAAAGTTACCTATGTTGAACCATGTGCTTTCTTATCCAACAACGATTTATAGTGATAAAAAAGGGAATGTTAAGAGAATTCATACTGGTTTTAATGGTCCAGCGACTGGAGACAAGTATCTGCTATTTAAAGAAGATTTTGACGTATTTGTAAAGGCTTTGGCCAAGGAGTAGTTGCTAATCCTAGATTATAGTGGATTTCCCCAATCCAATATTTTCATCATTGATATTCAAATTGTCATCAACGTCGACAATATTTTCCGCGATAAAATTGCCAACACTTTCTGTACCATATTTGGTGCTACCCATAATATCCATGGTCACAATTTTTTTCCTAAAGGATTTGTGAACGGCAGCGACCACAGCATTAAATTCCTCTTCGAGCCCAAAATGATTAAGCAGAAGGGCAGCACTGAGTATTGCCGCAATAGGGTTTGCAATATCTTTTCCTTTTGCCTGTGGGTAGGAGCCATGTATAGGCTCAAACATTGCATTTTCAATACCTACTGAAGCCGATGGTAACAAACCGGATGAACCAATAAGTACATTGCATTGTGCTGAAAGTATGTCCCCAAACAAGTTTTCGGTTAAGATCACATCAAAAGAACTTGGATCCAGTGTCATTAACATAGAGGCAGTGTCAATGAGCATACAGTCAAATGCAACCTCTGGATAACTTTCAGCAATACTTGTGACGACTTTTCGCCATAATCTTGAAGTTTCCATCACATGTGCCTTATCGACCAAGGTCAGTTTCCCTCTTCTTTTCTTGGCGGCTTTAAAAGCCATATGGGCAATACGGCTAATCTCATCTTCCGTATATCTACATAGGTCTGTAGCTACTTTACCATCGGCACTTAAGCTTTTCTCCCCAAAATAAATTCCACTTGTAAGCTCACGATAAATGACTAAATCAGTACCCGTAATAACTTCTTTTTTTATGGGGGAATTAGCTATTAGTGCAGGAAAAACCTTGATAGGTCTAATATTGGTAAATAAATCAAGTTCTTTTCGTAAAAACAACAATCCGTCTTCTGGACGCACTTTGGCATCTGGATTATTATCATATTTCGGTGTGCCAATTGCACCAAATAAAATGGCATCGGATGCCTTACAAAGTTCAACGGTTTCTTCAGGAATAGGAGTACCCGTCACATCCATGGCAGCGGCACCGATTAATCCTTCGGTAAAGGTGAAATCATGCCCAAAATTATCTTCGACAGCCTCAAGGCACTTCACAGCTTGAGCTATAACTTCCGGCCCAATGCCGTCTCCCCCTAAAATGGCAATGTTCAACTGCATTTAAGAAACACTTTCAAATTTTATATTACTGGTTTCAATGATTTCATGGATGTCTTCATCCACGATCTCTTTCTTCCGGTCGGCATATTTCAAGAATTCCTGATAAACCATATCCAATTGTACTTTGGTAAGTTCGTAGCCCACTTTTTTCGCACGATAGGCCAAAGCGGCCCTACCGCTTCGTGCGGTAAGCAAAATCGATGATTCATTGACACCAACATCAGCGGGGTCAATGATTTCATAGGTCTCCCTATTTTTGATTACGCCATCTTGGTGTATACCAGAACTATGGGCAAAGGCATTGGCCCCTACAATAGCCTTGTTAGGTTGCACCACCATTCCCATTTTATCAGAAACCATTTGACTGGTATCATAAAGTAATTTACTATTGATGTTCGTATCCAACTCAAGGTAAGGGTGTTGTCTTAAGATCATTACCACTTCTTCCAAAGAAGTATTGCCAGCCCGCTCTCCAATACCATTGATGGTACATTCAATCTGACGGGCACCATGGATCACCCCTGCAATTGAATTGGCGGTCGCCAAACCTAAATCGTTATGACAATGGCAAGAAAGTACGGCTTTATGTATTCCAGTGACATTTTCCTTAAGATATTTCATCTTAGCGCCATATTCCTCGGGTAAACAATACCCCGTTGTATCGGGGATATTCAATACCGTGGCACCGGCTTTGATAACGGCTTCACAGACCCTGGCCAAAAATTCATTGTCTGTTCTGCCTGCATCCTCAGCGTAAAACTCCACATCCTCCACAAAAGTCTTGGCATAACTTACGGCACTAATTGCGCGTTCTATTATGGCTTCCTTATTGGAGTTGAATTTATGTTTTATATGTGAATCGGAAGTTCCTATGCCGGTATGTATTCTTGGGATTTTGGCTGGTTTCAAGGCCTCGGCCGCAACTTCGATATCTTTTTTTACAGCACGGGTTAAACCACAGACCGTCGCGTTTTTAACGACTTTCGCTATTTCCATGACCGATTTGAAATCCCCAGGGCTCGAAATCGGAAACCCTGCTTCGATCACATCAACACCAAGATCATCAAGACGTCTGGCGATAACCAATTTCTGGCTTTCATCCAGCTTACATCCTGGCACTTGCTCACCATCGCGAAGTGTGGTATCAAAAATTTGTACTATATCTTTACTCATTATATTTACGTAGTTTTAACTAGCCATTAACGAATATATGACCAATAGGGCAGGTGACCTAAGCATTGGAATTACATTTACAACGTTAAGGAAGATTTTGGTGAGTGTAAAGTACTAAAGAACAACGATTTAAACTATATTTATTACGATGACAAATGCGCATAAAGATGCATTGTTTGTACTGGTAAAATCCCTCTCTAAATCAGAGAAGCGCCAATTTAAACTTTATGTGGGACGATTGGGGGTGAATACAGACGCCAAATTTTTGGCATTGTTCAATTTAATGGACAAAGTCAAGAAATACGATGAAAAGGTAATTCTGGACAGCGGAATCGTCAAAAAGTCGCAACTATCGAATCTGAAAGCACATCTATACAAACAGATTCTTGTAAGTCTAAGACTGAATCCCGTGAACCAGAATATTAGGGTTCAACTAAGGGAACAATTGGATTTTGCCACCATTTTATATCAAAAAGGACTTTACAAACAAAGTTTGAAAATACTCGATAAGGCCAAGTATACGGCTATTGACAATGAGGAAAAGAATATTGCCTACGAAATTGTTGAACTCGAAAAGATCATTGAGACCCAATACATAACCAGGAGTATACCAGCCAGGGCCGATGAACTTGTGGTACAGGCCAAGCAATTGTCCGAGCAGAATGTGATGACCAGTAAACTTTCTAACCTCTCATTGCAATTATACGGTCAAATGTTGAAAATGGGGTATGTACGTAATGATGAGGATTTAAAAAAGGTTAAGGCTTACTTTAAAAAACAACTTCCAAAATATACTATTGATGACCTTGGGTTTCGGGAAAAATTATGGCTTTATAAGGCACATTTATGGTATAGTTTTTTAATTCAGGATTTTCTTTCTTGCTATAAATATGCCAATAAATGGGTCGATCTTTTTTATGAAAATGAAAAGATGATCCAATTGAATCCTGTATTCTACTTAAAAGGAAACCATTATTTGTTGGAATCCCTCTTTTATGTAAAATACAGCTCCCAATTCAAAAAAACCCTTCATCGATTGGAAGCCATGGTCGAATCCAAGGATTTTCCCAAGAATGACAATATTGCTTCCTTGGCTTTTCTCTATATCAATGCCAATAAATTGAATCTACATTTTTTAGAAGGCACTTTTGATAAAGGATTGTATTTGGTAAAGATTATTGAGTTTGGGATAAATAAACACAAAGATCGTTTGGATGCCCATCATATCATGATCTTATATTACAAGATCGCTAGTCTTTATTTTGGCAATGGGGATAACAAAAATTGTATTCTCTATTTGAAGAAGATCATAGATAACAAGAATTTAAAAATGCGGGAAGACCTTATGTGCTTTGCCCGTGTTCTAAGCTTGGTGGCCCATTACGAAGCGGGTATGGATTATCATTTGGAACTGCAATTAAAGAGTACCTACAAGTTTCTCTTGAAAATGAACGACTTGCATGCGGTACAAAAAGAAATGATCAAGTTCTTACGTAATCTCGGTAATATTTATCCAAATGAATTACGTAACGAATTCCAGAAACTGTACAACGAGCTTAAAAAGTATGAGGACCACCCTTATGAAAAACGTGCCTTTCTGTATCTAGACATTATCTCCTGGTTGGAAAGCCATTTACAAGGAAAACCCGTTGCCCAGATCATCCGCGAAAAGGCTCTGCAATTAACGCGTTGATCTTACGATTACTGTTCCTTGTCCTGGCCAAATCCCGGAGTACCTGGACTGAATTGTTGTATTAAGCCTTCTCCCAATTTACCAAATTGATCGCTTTTGGCCATTTCACGAACTTTAACCGGGTCAAAATCGCCATTAAAGTAAAGGAAGGAGCCGTTGAGGCTATTGTTATTATAAATAAGGATTTCCTTGACACTATTCCGCTTTTCGCGAATGGACACGACGTTTCTTTTTAATTCATCGTTTTTTCGAAATACCTCGATAAACGAATTGCCCGTGATGCCGTTCATCTGCTTATTCAGAAATTGTGTTTTGGCCGGTGTTGCACTGGGAAAGCGCATATATCTCAAATCCCTGGTATTGCCAACAAGGGATTGCATTTCCGGGGAAATACCACTTATTAAAGTCAACATGAATTGGGGCACACGAACAGCGGTCACTTGATTGTCGTTCTTATGTGCGTTATAAAAGGTGTCGATGGAGTTGTAGCCCCCGCAGGAGATTATAAGTAATAAACTAAAAAATAAAAGTGTTCTTCTGATCATGGTATCGTGTTTTGTATTTAAATATAGATAAAAACATCAACAAGCGTTCCAAATTGGATCATTGGGTGGAGAAGCTATTAATTCGATCTTTTCTTTTTTCACCGGATGAATGAACATAAGCTTCCTTGCATGTAAATGAATGCTGCCATCCTTATTACTGCGGTCAAAACCATATTTAAGATCCCCTTTAATGGGACAACCAATAGCTGTTAATTGTGCACGAATTTGATGGTGCCTCCCAGTTTTCAAATCAATTTCCAATAAAAAATAACGATCCAATTTCTTCCTGATATCGTAATCCAAGACCGCTTTTTTACCATCGGGGACTTCTTTTATGTTGGCGTATGATTTGTTTTGCTTGGTATTGCGTTTTAACCAATGGGTAAGGGTGTCGTGCGTTTTAGGGGGCGTATTTTTCACAACCGCCCAATATGTTTTTTTCGCCTCTTTTTCCGCGAATATTTTATTCAAACGCGGTAAAGCCTTCGATGACTTAGCGAAAACCACAATGCCCGATGTTGGCCTGTCCAATCGATGCGCAACACCTAAATATACATTCCCGGGCTTGCTGTATTTCTCCTTGATGTATTGTTTTACAACTTCACTCAAGGGGGTATCCCCGGTCTTATCGCCCTGTACAATATCACCAGGTCGTTTATTCACCGCAATAAGATGGTTGTCCTCGTAAAGTATTTGAAGATTTTGCGGGGTTGAGCGTGTTTTTGACATTGTTAGATCGCTAATTTCCTATACCCGATGGTCAAGAAAAGTAAAAGTAAAACCCCTGTAGTCACAGACATATCGGCCATATTGAAAATACCAGTCTTAAATATCCCCATTTTTATTTGAAAAAAATCGGTTACTGAGCCATAGGCAATTCGATCGATTAGATTTCCTATGCCCCCACCAATCACAAAAGCAAATGAAAGCACCACCCAACGGTTTAGATT
>JBATIW010000005.1:0-7821 GCA_049668005.1 Maribacter sp. | reverse complement strand
ATTCAAGGTAGGTTCTTAAATCCAAATACGCGTAAAAAGGTAGTGAACAAGATGCATTTGGTGCATATTTATTGATTAATGGTCTTCAGCGTTATTTTTTTAAAGTGATAAACAATCCCAAATAAAGATACGAGCGCGGTAATCAAAAAGAACACCATACTTATGCTAATTGATGTATTCCCATCCAAAGCTAAAAGGGTTGCCCCATAAAAGAAAGTCACTTCCCGACTACCTATGCCTCCTATTGTAAGCGGTAGTACTGAAACAATAGAGGAAACAAGAAAAATCAAGAGATATGCAATCAGGTCAAAATCAATTGACAAAGCTTGTAAAATAAATACCACGCAAATCAATTGCGCCAGTTGGACCATGGCGGAAAGGGATAAAGAAGACCAAAAAACAGGTAACACAAAATTGAAAAACCTTTTGTTCAAGTACCAGTAAACCAAGACGGATAAAACACCCAATGCACTAATTAGTATTTCAAATGTATTAAGCCATGTATTATTTAATACTATTGACAAGGCACAAGCATAGATGAATAATAATAATAATCCGCTAAGTCTGTCTAGAACCAATACCGAAACCACTTTTTTGGTATCTACTTCAAACTTCTTTTTAATCAAATATCCTTTATAGGCATCACCGCCTATACCTCCTGGAAGAAAGAGGTTATAGAACATACCCAATACATAGAGCTTTAAATTACTCTTTTGCGTGAGTTTTATGCCAAGCGCATGAAAATATAGATTAAGTCTAACGGAAGCTAGAACCTTTGAGGCTACAAAAAACAAAATAGCCAATACAAGATAAAACGGATTGGTTTTCCTGACGATATCAAGAACCTCGTTGAAATCTACCTTTGTAAAGATAAAATAGACGAGAATTGCACTAATTGCAATTTTGGCTACTGTGATCAGTTTCTTACGCAAGCCCGTCTCCAACAGTAACTTTTTTAATTCTGTAAGGTCTTTTCTTTTGCGATTCGTAATAGGTTCTAATAAGTAGTTCCATAACAATGCCAATGGTAAATACTTGAATACCTGCCAAAATGAACATTAACCCGAAAATCAATAATGGTCGATTACCAATATCCTCTCCGTAGCCCAATTTAACGATCAGTAAGTAGATGTTTATTAGAACACCCAAGAAGATCATTAAAAAACCGAAAATGCCAAATAGGTGAATAGGCCGTTGAAAATATTTTCGAATAAAAAGCAATAACATCATGTCTGCCACCACCTTGAATACCCGTTCCAAGCCGTATTTTGAAACTCCAGCATTGCGCGCATGGTGTTTTACGGGGACTTGTTTTATTTGGGCACCTTCCAAGTGGGCGAGCAACGTAATAAAGCGATGCATTTCACCATATAAATTCAAGTCTTTGGCAATGTCTCTGGTAAAAATCTTTAAAGCACAGCCATTATCCTTTATATCAAGTTTGGTGACCCTTCGCACCAAAAAATTAGCAATTTTCGAAGGAACCTTTTTCACCAAGGAATCTTTTCTTTTTTGACGAATCCCAGTAACTACATCATATTCATCGGTTACTGCATATTCCAACATTTGCGGTATATCGCTCGGGTCATTCTGCAAATCCCCATCCATGGTAATAATAAATGCCCCTTCCGCATAATCCAATCCCGCGGCCAAAGCCAAACTCTGCCCGTAATTCTTCTTCAGTTCAATGAGATGTACCTGGTCATCGTCCATATTTTTAATCACTTTACGTGTGTTATCCGTAGAGAAATCATCGATATAGATTATTTGGTAATTATAACCAAGAAGGCTTTCATGGATCTTTTGGGTCAATAAAACTGCATTTTCCTCTTCGTTGTATAAAGGAACAACAATAGAAAGTAAGGCATCTGTAATAGGGTGCATTCAGTTAATTTATGGTGGGGCAAAGTTATATTATTTATTGATATGCCTTTAGCCCAGGATTTCGCAACTATTTTTGGCCGAAATGAACTTTGTTATTCCCAATCCTATTTGTTGATCGGCACCTTTATTTTGGTCTGGTCCCAAGAAAGTGTAAGGTATAATTGTTGACCATCCTCAAAACCAATATTGAGTTTTTCCTGAACTGTTGAAGTTAGCTCGGAGGGAACTTCCACAGATATAACATCGCCTTCCGGATTTCTTGTGGTTTCTTTACCACCGCTCAAAATGGTAACGCCCCAATCAGGAATCTCTTTGTTGAATATAACCCCCCAACTATCTTTTCCAGGTTTGGTCCAAAATGAATAGGTACCGGCCGGAAGCGTTTTATCAATTATCATGATATCAGAGCCAGTTGTAAAGGTTGTTGGCTCATTCGCACCAGTACGCCAAACAGCATCATAGGGTACTAATTCTCCAAATATGACCCTATCCTTTTTTGACGGACTTGAATAATTCACTGAAAGGTCCATTCCGTTTTTGGTATAGGTGTTCGATACTTGTGGACTATGTTTTTTAGTTTGTTCTTTCATATAGGGCATACCAACAAACATCACCAGTACAATCAAGGCAATTATCACTAGTAAAATCCATTTTAATTTTTTCATTTTCATTATTTTTTATGGTTGCTTGCCCTAAGTTACTAAATCAAATTTAAAGACAGATGCATTGCGATATGTTTCCCCTGGCCTAAGAACACTACTTGGAAAATGATCATGATTGGGCGCATCGGGAAAATTTTGGGTTTCAAAACAAATGGCAGGAAGATCAGTAGGGGTATATACGACCATTCCCCTTTGGTTAGTGCTTACTTCCATTGAGATTCCGGATTTTTTGGATGATAACATGGCAGCAAAACTACTATGGTCATCTGTGGCAAAGGGAGTGTCTAAGCGGGTGAGTCCTATTTGTTGTTCCGATAGAAAATCATATTTTGTGCCCACAACAGGTGTCAATTTACCAGTAGGCAATAGATTTTTTTTGGTCTCTACAATTTCCGGGCAATTTAACTTTATGTAATAATGGTCTATGATGTTTTCACCATCCAATTTAAAATAAGAATGGTTGGTCAAATTGACCACAGTGGTTAAGTCTGTAGTTGCCTCATGGATTATATGTAGCTCATTGTTGCTGATTTTATAGGTAACCGTTGCTTTTAGATTACCTGGGTAACCCTCCTCTAAATGTTTGCTTAAATAAGAAAGGCGAACAAAAGGTTCATCACCTTGGTTCACTTCCTCAATGGTCCAATATTTTTTACCAAAACCTTCTTTTCCCCCGTGTAAATGAATGCCTCCTTCAGTGTGCAAAGAATAGTTTTTTCGATCTAAGGTAAAACCACCATTTGAGATACGTCCGGCATATCTGCCAACACAAGCGCCTAGACTTATAGTATCAGAGGGGTATTCACTGGGATAGTCATAACCAACCACGACATTGGTGTATCTGCCTTCATTATCTTTTACCAATAATTTTTGGATGATGGCGCCATAATCCAGTACGATCAGGGTAATGAATGGGTTGCTTATTGTAACTTGTTTCAAGGAAATGGAATTATTTGACCATAAAATTAATTGTTTTTTGCAACATTGACATATTTATATCGTCCTTAGAAAAACAAAACAACCGAAACTAACAATGAAACTGGCTAATGTTTCAAATTGATGTAGTAGAACAATGCAAGGCCAACGATCGAAAGGCCCAAATGCAGCTTTACAAGCAGTACTGTGAAGGTATGTTCTGTGTGGCCATGAGATATGTTCAAAATTCGGATGACGCCGAAGATGTTATTCAAGAATCATTTATTAAAGCCTTTCAAAAAATACATCAATTTAAAGGGGAAGTCACTTTTGGGGCTTGGTTAAAAAGAATAGTTATTAATAAGAGTATTGATTTTTTAAAGGCTAGAAAACAACGATTGGTTGAGCTGGATGAGAATTATTTACAATTGGCTGAGGATGACGATTGGACCGTTGAAAATGATATAACCATAGATCAGGTGAAATTGGCCATTGGTCAGTTACCGGAAAAGTATAAATATGTAGTCATGATGTTTTTGATTGAAGGATTTGACCACCGCGAAATATCACAGGTATTGAAGTTAACAGAAACAACAAGCAGAACAAGATTATTACGCGGAAAAAGCTATTTAAAGGAATTGTTAAAAGAGAAAGCATATGGCACGGGATCTTAGAAAATTATTCAAAGAAGAACAGAAAGAGGAGCAGTTCGTTATGAACGAGGGGCATGAGAAACGATTCATGGAGCTTTTGAATAAGGAACTTCCACAGCAAAGGAAATCGTCATTATTCATGCTAAAAGTAGCGGCTTCTATTCTTGTGTTGGTAAGCATTGGCACTTTCTTTTTTCTAAATAGGGAAGACGCAACTCTAAAAACCACCGTCGTTGATAAAAATCCTGGTATAGAAACAAATACGGGCATTTCCTTAGGTGATCTTTCCCCAGATTTAAAGAAGGTGGAGAGCTATTATGTCGCTAATATTAACCTTGAACTTTCGAAATTGAATGTTTCCGGTGAAAATAAAGAGCTGGTTGATAGTTATTTGGAGCGATTGGCCGAATTGAATATTGAATATAAAAACTTGAATAAAGAACTCAATCAGATTGGTCCAAACGACCAGACCATAGCTGCACTTATAAAGAACTTGCAATTGCGATTGCAATTATTACAGAAATTAAAAGAGAAGTTAAACGAAGTACAATCATCAAAAAACGAACAGTATGAAACTAATGCGATTTAAATTAATCATTATGATCGTCTCCCTTATGGTAGTAGGGGTTAATGGTCAAAAACAGAGTAAGACCTTCAATGAGGTATTCAATGTTACTAGCGAAACGGTCCTTGATATCAATACTAGCAATACCGACATTGAATTTGAGACTTGGGATAAGGATCAAATTGCTATAACGGCAACAATTGAGCTTGATGGCGCTACTGCAGAAGAGGCATCTGAATATTTCAAGGATGCAGAAATTGAAATAGTCGGCAATAGTAAAAAGGTCGAAGTTAAAACCGGAACAGAAAACAAATGGTTGTTTGCACATTCAATGGGTGGACTGCATAATCTGAATATTGAAATACCTGATTTTCATTTTGAAATGCCTGAGATGCCGGAGTTCCCTGAAATGCCCGAAATTTATTTGGAGGACTTTCATATTGACTTATCCGATATGCCAATGCCACCTGTGCCTGCGGTTGAGTTTGACTATGAAGCTTATAAAAAAGACGGGGAAAAGTATCTAAAAAAGTGGCAGAAGAAATTTGATAAAGGATTTGATAAGGAATATGAACAGAAAATGGAAGCATGGAGTGCCAAAATGGATGTTAAGCGGGAAGCCATGGAGAAGCGTCGAGAAGAACTCGCACAAAAACATGAAGAGCGTATGCAAATTAGATTAGAGGCACAGGAAGAAAGAATGGAGGCCCAAGCCGAAGCTATGGAAAAACGTGCTGAAGAAATGGAACAACGTGCTGAAGAAATGGCAAAGAAAAGAGAAAAGTTATTTGAGGCGCGGGAAAATCACGAAAATGATTCCAATATTTTTTATTATTCATCAGAAGGGAAAAACAAGAAATTCAAGATCAAAAAGACGATAAAAATCAAAATGCCCAAAGGCACTAAGATTAATATGAATGTACGCCATGGCGAGGTTAAATTGGCTGGGAATACCAAAAATATCAATGCTAGATTATCGTATTCCACTTTATTGGCGGCGACCATTGATGGGGACCAAACCATCATAAAAACTTCGTACTCTCCCGTAAGTGTCCAAAAATGGAATTATGGACTCTTAGAGGCTGATTATTCAGAAAATGTAGATTTAGATGAGGTGCTCAACTTACGGTTGAGCGCCACATCATCCCATATTACGATTAACAAACTTCTTGAAAGTGTGATCATAAACAATAAAATGGGACCAATAAAGATCAATTCAGTTTCCAAGAATTTCAAGGAGATTGATATATCACTCCAAAATGCTGAATTGACCTTTGATTTACCAGAAACAGCTTTTAATATCGAGGTAACTGGCACAATGTCTGAATTAACAACTCCGGCTACGCTGAAGTTGGATAGAACCAAGGATAATAACGCCACGGTTCATACTGGGTATAACCTTAATGACAAAAGTGATAAATCTATCCTGATCAATTCAAAATATAGCGAGGTAGTTTTAAAAGATTAGTTATTCGTTTAATGTAAGGTCCCAAATAAATACCCCTTTACCAATTATTTCTTTCCTTTAGAATATCCCATCAAATATCGATTTGCAACTGCGTCTAATTATACATTAGGAAGTGCTTTCCAATGTACGATCTCATCATTATACATTGCGTCCAATCCCATTTGCACAGATATAGCGGCATTGGCACCTGTGGTGATATTTGAGATAGGTTCAATGTTATTCACTATACTTTCCCTAAAGTCGCTTAAGGCTTGTTTACTGGGATCCTCATGATCAATATTTAAGGGATAACCTTTACCTTCATCCCATTTTATTGTGGCTCCTGCAACTCCATCAACCTCGCCCATTTCCTTGTTTTCTTTCCCTTCTGGGTAAAACCATGCTTTTACATAATCAAGAATAATGGTGCCTTTATCACCCAGGACCTTAATTTTGTAGTCATCCATTGAATTGCTGGTCAAACAGGTGAATTTAGCCTTTACACCCTTGGGGTAATTAAAAAGAAGATGAATGTTGTCATAGGTTTCACGACCATCTTTCCAATAATCGATTCCGCCCATACCCATTACCTTATCAGGAGTAGATTCGGTCACCCAATTCGCGAAATCAATTTGATGGGAACATAGCTCAGCTGCCAGACCTCCCGAAAATTCCTTATACATACGCCAATTGATAGCACGTTCCAACGCTGGATCGGGAACAGGTCTTCGCCAGTTTCCATTCCTGTTCCATTGGCATTCAAAAGCTGTTATCTTGCCTATAGTCCCGTTTTTAATCATCTTTACAACGTGGGTATATAGTCGCGAACTGTGATATTGATGCCCGGTCTGAAAAATTTTATTCGAAGATTTGACTTTTCCGGCTAAGTGTTGAATGCCATCATATCCCTTGGCCATGGTCTTTTCGCAGTAAACGTGTTTGCCAGCATCCAGGGCATCCATTGCAATTTTTGAATGTGAATTCAAAGGTGTTGAGATCAAGACTGCGTCAATATCCGGGTTATCCAATAGTTTTCTATAATCCTTATAGCCCTGGGCTTTTCCTACTACCTTACTCAGTCCGTTTTCCAAACGAAAAGGTAAGGTGTCACAACAGGCAATCACATTGAATTTATCAATTTGATTGATAAAAGGAGTTAATCCTGCACCCCGATCTCCCGTGCCTATTATTCCAATATTAACGGTATCATTGGCACCGCTGAAACTATTTATGTTTCCTAAGACCGATGTTGAGGTGGCAACTGCTGTAGTGGCCAAACTACTTTTTACTACAAATTCCCTTCGTTTCATATGGTTATAATCCCTTTATTGAATGTGATGAATCAAGCTATTAAAGATAATCGCTAAAGTTCATATATAAAAAAAAGCGACCATTTAAAGCCGCTTTTACAGTTTTTTTAGAAAATAAAAGACTCCTAATGTCCCCCTTTTTTCAGAAGTTCAGGGTATTTGGCCTGAAATTTTTTGTACCTGGGAATTGAAATATTTATAATATACGGATTGTTTGGATTCAGTCTTTCATAATCCTGATGGTAATCCTCGGCATCATAAAATTTGACGAATTTTTCTACTTGGGTAACAATGGGACTGTTATAGACCTCATTTTTTGTTAGTTGTACAATATAGTCCTCAATTATTTTTTTCTCATTCTCATTGGTGTAGAAGGCAATAGAAC
>JBATIW010000004.1:0-2173 GCA_049668005.1 Maribacter sp. | reverse complement strand
CCTAGGCCTTAGGTTTTCCCAGAAGTTAAAGGGAAAGGCAAGGATAATACCCACTATCGATGAATACCCTATTTGGTGCACTAAAGCAATAAAAAAACTAGCGCTGAATACTGTGTCGACCACACCTTTGAAATAGAGGGTGGCATATTGGTAAATAGAGAGTACGAGCAAGCTGCCAAAGAATGAAATCATTAATCTGGTATAATGCTTGAGTGTGTATCTATCTAGTTGACTCGTATTCATTTTATAATCTTAAGTTGCCTTTGCAAAACCTTTTCGAACCTGTGATCCCCAGCCCGATTTCACCCCTATCAATTTTTTAAAGTTCCCTCTTACTGCAGCCCAGACAACAATAGGATGGAATACTAAAGGTTCTATTATGGCGTAGCCCATTAGGGTTAAAATATCCCTGGTTTTATTATACTCATTATAAGTATATACATCCCACAGAATGGCGTAGAATGAGAACATGATCGAGAACATATAAACGGTAGCGGTTATCGCCAAGAAAAAATCCCAATTCATAATACCTAAATAGGTAAAAAGTAAGATGGTAAAAAATCCAAAAAATTCTAATAATGGTGACATCCATTCATAAAAGAACCAGTAAGGGTAACTCAAAAGGCCCAATCTCCCGAACTTGGAATTAAAGAACATATCCTTGTGTTTGAATAAGGTCTCCAGATTGCCCCTAGCCCAGCGATCTCTCTGGTTGATTAAAATTCCCAAGTCTTCAGGTACTTCCGTCCAACATAATGGGTCTGGAATGTATTCTATAGTATACGGCTCTTTTCGATCGTGCATATATCGTCGCATTTTAAAAATAATTTCCATGTCCTCGCCCACAGTATTTGTATCGTACCCGCCTACAGCTAAGGCAACTTCACGATCAAAAAAGCCAAAGGCACCTGAAATAATCAAAAGGCTATCCAGACGACCCCAAGCCATTCTTCCCAAATTAAATGATCGGGTATATTCCAATAACTGAAATTTTGCAAGCCAATTCTTTGGGAGTTGAATTTCCTCCAAATGTCCACCACTAATTTTACAGGAATTGGCTATTCTTATGACCCCACCGACGGCGATTACTTTTTTCTTGGAACGTTGATAGAATGATTTTACGACATGTAAAAGGGCATCAGGCTTTAAAAGGCAATCTACATCTATGCAACCTATATATTTGTTTGCAGATAAGGCCATTCCTGCGTTCAACGCATCAGATTTCCCCCCGTTTGCCTTATCTACGACCGTAAGTTTTGAAAAAGAGCGCTGTTTCGACTTGTATACACCACGAACTGGTTTTGAATTCCAATCCGGGTTAATTAAAAGATCGATTTTCTCCAAACTATAGGCATCTATCATTTTTTGCAGGGTGTCATCCTTACTACCATCATTCACGACCATTACTTCATAATTCATATATTGCAAAGACAATAATGATCGTACATTTTCAACAATGGTAAGCCCCTCATTATATGCTGGGGCAATTATTGTAATACTCGGCGCCATTGGTGATGCAGCGATTTTCGTTAGATCTCCGAAACTATTTTTATTCTTGTAATGGAAGGAGTTTAGGGAAGCTAAATAACCCATAACAGAAAACATTACAAATAACAGTGCTGTGTACGTCAAAAACACGATGTTAATGTAATCTAGGATGATATTTGTTACACTACTATCCATTTAGCTTTTCGAATAATTTATTAGGGATTGAGACCAATTGTGACAAAAATGTACTGTTCACGTTTGTTTCAGAAAAGTCTTTGTCTTTTTTATCCATCCCAGTATTTATTTTAGGCTCCAACATAAACTCATCGGTGAAAATCAATAGCTCTTCATATTCATCACGTTGGTCCATAGCGCAGTTAAAGGAAGTTAACAAGTCAGAAGACGTTTTATCGCGTTCCTCATTATTCTCGTTTGAAAGTCGCTCCTTCAATGCGGCTAAAATAGAGTCTGCCTTTTTACTTATTTCAACATTGGTATCGTTGACGAGTTGCGCCAGAAAATGAACTTCCTTATCATCTCCAATAGCTGATATTTCATCCATTAAGATCAATTTGGATTCTAAGTCAGAGCGGTTGAACAATTGTTCAAAGACACTTGGTCTAACTGTTTCATTCATGGAATCAATTGTTTTTTCAATTCCATAAATTACATCACGAATCCGCTC
>JBATIW010000003.1:0-3828 GCA_049668005.1 Maribacter sp. | reverse complement strand
GATCCACTATATGCGTTCGGACATGGATTGCGTTATTGAGATTTACCAGTCAATTCTTTAATCAATTCAACCTCATCTTGGGAATAAGGGGTTCCATCTTGTCTTAAAATATCGTGATGCCATATTTTGGGTTCTCCCGTAAAGGTAGAATCCCAACTTATCCATGGGTAAATAGTATTACTCTTTCCTGAAACAAATCCCCAATTAATGGCTGCAATTTTATTTGCCTTGAGAATGGGCATCACGGTTTCAAAGGTGTTGCCTCCTCCCCTGGCTACGTATTCCGTACACAAAAGAGGCCTATCATATTTCTTAAGTTCTTCAATTTTTCTTCGCACATCATCCATATTACTATCATAGGCATGAAAAGAAATAACATCAGAATTCTCGATCATGAATTTATCGACTTTCGGAAGGCTATCTGGGGTTCCCCAATGGTCAATATTTCCACGCCATATACCGGTGGTCAAAGGTTGTGAGGGGTTTACTTCCCTTGCCCATTTCATTACTTTTTTCAACAATAACAATGCGTATTTCTGCTTGTCTATCACCTCGAGTTCTCTCCGCCCAGGTTGTCCAGCAACATTATCAGGTTCGTTATAAACGTCCCAAACCAATACGCGTTCATCATTTGCAAAATAATGAATAACCCCTTTAATATAGCCCTCCAATTCTTTATGTCGCGTCGTATCTCCCAAAATTGCCGCCCCTGGTGCTTGTACCCATCCGGAATTGTGGAGGTGTGGGATGGGGTCTGGTTGTTTTCCCAATTTTGGCACTGGATGCCAAACATCATCCAATAAAACAAACATGGTCTTTATTTTATGTTTTTCAGCCAAGGAGAGATAAGTATCCAAGCGTTTTAAGAAGCCCAAAGAATCTTGTTGCCAAAGTAAATTATGCAAGTATACCCTATGAATGTTCATACCCAAATCTGCAGACCAACCCAACTCCCTATCTATAGTTTTAGGGTCGAAAGTAGCTGACTGCCAAAATTCCAATTGGTTGATTGAAGTACTTGGATTAAAATTGGTGCCTACTAGCCAAGGTTGCTTATCGTACCATTCCCAGGACTTTTCCTTTGACCATTGCTTAGTAATTTCGTGAATTCCTACTTTATTCCTTCCTTCCTTTTTATTGTCTATACAGGCAATTGCCAATACAGCGAAAACGACACTTGCCAACTTTTTCATGCATGTTTTTATTTAAGCTGGGTATAAATGATTCCAGTAATTATGGCAAGACCAAAACTCAATAATGTTCCTATCAAAATATATTCAGTAAGTTTTCGGTTATTGCTTTCCTTTAAATCATTGAATCTAAATACAGATTTTGCCGTAATCAATAATCCAATAGCCTCCCACCTCCCTAAAATTATAAAGACTAATACAAAGAGACGTTCGATAATACCAATATATTTACCCGCATTAGGCAAGGATTTATGATTTAGTTCTATCTGATCAGACATGCCCTCCAATAATATCCCCATTATAATTGCGGATGGAAAGCTTACAAAAACAATAGCGGTGACCAAGTGCCAATCTATCTGTTCCATTAAGAACATGGTCTGCCCTATTAAATTTCCATAGTATGCACAAGCATATAAGACTATTATGTGTAAAAATTGATCAATGAAAAAGGGGATGCTTTTGTTCTTGAAAAATGCGTTAGCGTAAAGTTTGGCTAAATCTATCACATAATGTGACACCACTATGACCAAGGCTATTTTCCAATACTCCCAATCCCACAATAGGATCATGGTCACCGCAAAATGAACTAGAACATGGAAGAATAAATACTTGGACGCTACTTTATTGGCCTCTTTATGAACTACCCAACGGTAAGGTTGCAATACAAAATCCCCAATTAGATGTGCCAAAAAAAGTTTGGTGAATAAGATCATTCTTTGATTGCTTTTATGGTTCGATCGTAGTAAGCCAAAAGATCCTCTACAAGATTCAATCTTGCTCTTTTCTTTCTTTGACTTACCGCTGATTGTTTAATATTCAATTGCGCTGCCAAGTTTTGCTGTAATTCATTGGGACGACTTAATGAGAGAAGTACGATTTCAGCAGAAACAGGGCTCCAGTCGTCCATGAAATCAGAGGCTAGTTTAAGTATAAGGTTCATCGTTCTATTGTATTCCCCATCTGCTGAGGTGAGCATTAAAGTTACTTTATTTTCCTTTAATTGTTCCAAAGTTTTTCCGGAACGTTGATAAGCTGTGCCATTGGATTCGCTAACTCCAGCACCAATATAGGTTTCACTGCCAATACCAATACCCATTCGAATATCGAGGCCTTTTATTGATTTTATCAATGCCTTTAATTGTATGGCTACAAATAAAGCATGTTCCACCTTGATACGCAGCTGTATTTCGTCACCTCTGTATATTTCCCATGTTGAAGGTGTATCCCCCCACTGAATCAAACATGATTTGAGCATGGCCATCCATTCCTTAGAATCATGCCCTCTCGAATTGATGATATCCCCTGTAATAATAGCAACCATAGTTATAAGCTAAAAGACTAATATTTATAATTATAATCAAATATACTAATATTTTTATATATAAGCTAATTAGATAATAAAAAATAACGGAAAAGTAAACGCAAAAATCTAAAACCAGCGCCTTACCTGTATACAATATTGTTGAAACTCCCTACCAAAAATAGCGGCCAATGCCTCCTCCTCAGGTTTAATTTGAAACTTGTTCATGTAACCTACAAATCCTGCTGCCAATAAAGTATTAAAAGCATTGCCCAACCAAAGACCCCAAGCCAATAAAACCAATAAAATTGCCAAATACATAGGATTTCTAGTAAACTTATAGATTCCTCTTTTTACCAATTTAGTAGTTTTAAAGGGTGTTCTTGGGTCAATTGTGGTCTTTGAGGTAAAAAACTGAAATAATGAAATTAGTGCTATCAACACAGCCATACCCATGAAAACCCATATTAAGTAAGCACGTCCAAAAAACTCAAAATCACCAAAAGGCAAAAACCTTGACAATAAAAACATTAAAAAGGAAAACAGTAAAAAAACAAGTGCGGGCGGCAGTTTTAAGCTCATAATGCTATAAAGTATTGGCAAATAAAATTACTACTTTTGATTCAGTATATATTTCCGCCAATTCTTTTTTAAATAGTATGCCATAAAAGACGCCAATGTTCCAAGGTTTTTTGGGTTTTCATAAAGAATAATTGTGACCAAATTAATAAAGTACATGAAACTTGTTTTCGCTACACATAATGCCAATAAGGTAAAAGAGGTTCAGGCTATGTTACCGCCGCACATCTCACTTTTATCCCTGACTGATATTGGATGCCAAGAAGAAATCCTAGAAACCGGCAAAACACTTGAAGAAAATGCAATCCTAAAAGCCAATTATATTACCCAAAAATTCAGTTACCCCTGCTTTGCTGATGATACCGGTTTAATTGTAGACTCCTTAGACGGAGCTCCTGGAGTATATTCAGCTCGCTATGCAGGTGAAGGCAATGATGCCAATGACAATATGGATAAACTTTTATTTGAGTTAAGAAACATAGAAGATAGAAGGGCAAAATTCGAAACGGTCATAGCTTTAAACCTCAAGAATGAACAGTATATTTTTACAGGCAAGGTTAACGGTGAAATCGTACATCGTAAAAAAGGTGAAAAAGGTTTTGGCTATGACCCCATTTTTAAACCAGAGGGCTATACTAAAACCTTCGCTGAATTGCCTTTGGAGGAGAAAAACAAAATTGGTCATCGTGGCAAGGCCATTCAAAAGTTGATAATGCATCTTAAAAGTTTAGCAGATGTCACAGAATAAGTAAAAAAAAG
>JBATIW010000002.1:0-22551 GCA_049668005.1 Maribacter sp. | reverse complement strand
GTATGGGGTGGGTATTATGGCCTTTGGCAACCTCACCTATACAGGGCCCTTGCCTTCGACCGCCATTGAAAAACTGCTTTTCGGAACGGCTCAATGGCAAACACGCCAACTTCCGGTTTCGGATATCTTGGTGCAGCGTCAGGAGCAAGTCCTTAGAATGCTCCAAACATGGGATACCAATCTGGAAAAAGAGATAGTCGCTGAAAATTTATATATGGATGAATCACGGGAACGACGCATGACCCATGTTCAAGAAGTGTTTGAAAAGGCCGGGGAAATAATAAAGGTGGAAACCATAGTGCCTAGGAACCAGCTGCGGGGCAGTTTTAAAATACAGGCTGCGCAAGGTAGTATTGAGGTTTACTTTACGCTTACCCCAGAGAAAATCCCAAAAGTTCAGGACCTTTATGTTTCATTTGATCCCAAGGAATCAAACTAAAAAAACCAGAATATCATGATTCTTGTGGTACCCAAAACAATGTAATAGTAACACAGCTGATTTCCTTACCGAATAATCCTACTTTGCCTGTCCTACCAAAGGAAACTATTTAAACTTTCTTCCTGGCGTATAGGGGGCTCCTGCCGATTCCAAATCATCTTCATAGGTTGCCAAAGCATTGAAATAATCCACCAAGTCCCCTTTGAATTTCTCAAATGTCGTTATTGCAATTTCAATATTTCGTTCTTGTGTAGCCGTTGGGGTTTGGCGTGTACCCCAATGCCCATAGGCAACTTGCCCTACGCGATTCCTGATCGAAGGTGCCGTTGATTCATTGAATTTTTGGTGAATACGGTTACCCGATAAACGTGTTTGCAATACCGTTACCCTTTCTTTAAGGGTGTTCAAACGGGCAAAGAGCTCTGGTGTGGCTTTTGGGGTCTCCAACAATGCTGCCTTCATATGTTTTATACGGTCATTGGCTTCTCCCAATTTCTTGGAAGCACTCGAAATTTGTCTTGAAAGTTCACTGGTCTTCTGTTGAAAAGCGGCCACCGCTTTAAAATCAGTACCAGAGGTTGCGGTAGGTACTGGCTTTACATTAAATTCCTGGGGTGCTCCCTGGGATTTTAATTCGCCCTTATGCATCATAAAAAGTGCTACATTATAGCTTCCGGGAGCGGCAAGTGGCCCTTGGGCGTCCCCTGCCCAGGGTGGCTTAAATGCTGGCACCGTCAAGTTGATCGGGTCTGGTGGTGGGAGCCTTAAATCCCAACTTGCACGATGCAGTCCCTTTTTGGCAGTTCCTTTGATCCAGCGCACAGGATCCCCATTTTCATCGCGAACCAATAATAATACCTGTGGCTCATTTTCATCGGACTCTTCTAACAAACGTTCCCAACCTGGGAACGGGATACTGGTATTTTGTTTCCGAAGGGCTTTTTCGGAAAGCTGGCGTTCGGCTTTTGCAGTTTGTGGGATATCATGAAGATAGTATGTGAATACCGCACCAAAAGGGGGGTTCTCCGTGGCGAAACTCGTTGTGCCTTGACTTGGCATGCCCTTGGCCTGCATGGGTTCATTGGGAACATACCACCAGGCATCACGTACCGAAAAAAGGGTGTTGGCCTTTGCTTCTACCGCACTACTGATGTTCCTTAAAGACGAATAGTCATCGAGCACATAGAAACCCCGGCCAAATGTGGCCCCAACGAGATCATTATCCCTATGGTGCAACTCCAAATCCCGAAAAGCAATGGTAGGGACCCCGGCATCCAATTTAATCCAGTTGGTTCCCTTGTTAGGGGAAAAATAGATACCGTATTCCGTTCCTATGAATAACAGGTTTTCATCTACATGATCTTGTTTTAAAACCCAAACGATGGTGTCAGCGGGTAAATCACCTGCTATGGAACGCCATGAACGGCCACGATCGGTACTCATGAAAACATAGGGGGTGAAATTCCCGAATTTGTGTGCATCCGCAATGGCAAAAACAGTATTGACATCATGGCTTGAGGCTTCAACATCGTTGATAAAAGACCGTGGTGGTACTTTGGGAAGTGCTGCACTCTTCCGCCAATTTTGGCCGCCGTCTTCACTTACCTGAATAAGACCATCGTCGGATCCCGTATAGAGCAGCCCCTCGACCTTAGGCGATTCAGATATAGACGTAAGCGTTGCGTATTTTGACATGGCGCCTGTATCAAACAAGGCATCCGTACTCCATACACGCCCTATGGTTTCCAGTTCATAGCGGTTGGTATTGGTGGTTAAATCAGTGCTTATGGGTGTCCATGAATGGCCCTGATCATCACTTCGCCAAAGGCGTTGGGACCCAAAGTAAAGTTGGTTATGGTTATGTGGACTAATAAGCAATGGGCTATCCCAATTCCATCGTTCAGGAGGATCGTTCGGCTCTGGTTGCGGTTGAATGTTCATGACCTCCTCACTACGGCGATCAAGGCGATGCAAGAGACCTTCTTGGATTTCCATATAGGCAATATTCGGGTCTTCGGGGTCAAAGAGAGATTCATAGCCATCGGCCCCTAGTGGCACATACCAGTCCTGGTTGCGTACCCCTTCGGTATTAAGGGTCCGTGAAGGCCCAATCAAGGTCCCGAGATCCTGTGCTCCCCCTATGATATTGTAAAAGGGTTCCGCAGTATCGAGTCCGAGTTTGTAGAACTGTGAAATGGGTAGGTTCGGGAAATGCCTCCAAGTTAAACCTTCATCATAGGTTTCATAAAGACCACCATCAGTGCCCGCAATCAAATGGTTACCATCTTCAGGATCGATCCAGAGAGCGTGGTTGTCACTGTGCTTCTCACGCCCATTACCTAAATAATCAATTGTCTTGCCGCCATCACGGGTAACATGCAGGAAAACATCCATTTGGTAAACAAGGTCGGGATCAGTGGGTGATGCTTCCAATTCCTGGTAGTAATGCGGCCCTGTTCCACCGGAGATATAACTATTGCGCTTTTCCCAGCTTTCTCCCTTATCCAGGGATCTATAAAAGCCCTTTTCTTTATCGTTGGCCTCAATGGTTGCATACACAACTTCAGGATTGGCCGGAGTGACCGCGAGGCCTATTTTTCCCATATCGCCTTTGGGCAGACCTGTTTTCGTTTGCTGCCAGGTTTCCCCATTATCCGTTGATTTATATATCCCCGATTTTGGTCCACCGGCCAAAAGCGACCAGGTATGTCGACGCCTTTGATAGGCTGCAGCATAGATAACATCAGGATTCGATGGGTCGAATTCAATATCAGTGACTCCCGTATTCGCATCAATGTTGAGCACCAGTTGCCAGGTCTTACCGCCATCCTTGGTTTTATATACGCCGCGCTGACCACCTGTGGACCAGAGAGGACCTTCGGCCGCCACGAAAACGATATTGCTATCTCTGGGATCCACCAATATTTTACCAATATGCTCTGATTTCTCAAGACCCATTTGTTGCCAGGTCGCTCCCCCATCATTACTGCGATATATACCATCGCCCCAGGCTACATGGCGGCCACTCACATTTTCACCTGTACCTACCCAAACAATCTCCGAATTGTTGGGGTCGAGGGTCACTGTGCCAATGGAGTAAGAGGGTTGATCATCAAAAACAGGCTTCCAGCTAATACCCCTATTCGTGGTTTTCCACAGACCGCCAGAGCCCACCGCAATATACCAAGTGCTAAGATCGGTAGTGCTGACGGCAATATCGGCTATACGTCCGCCCATTAGCGCCGGACCAATACCCCGTAATTCGAGACCAGCGACAGCTTTGGTTAAAGCATTTTCGCTTTCGCTTTGCGCCATAGTATCAGGGGCAGTGAAAAAATATAAAGTAACTAGTGCTAAGAGGGTCGAAATGTTGTTTTTGAGCATAGTGGTTTATTTTATTGCACTTGTTTTCTGTTTGGTTGAACCGACTTTTCAATTTCGGTATCCGAATTTAATCAATGTAAAGCTAACTTTTAAGGGTTTTACGACACATTTTCCAAAGAAACATAGGAAGTAGTATTGATTATCTAATTGAAGGCATAAATAGAATGTTTAATTTTAGTTTTTAAAACATCATGAGCCATGAAAAAGTACATTTCCAGAAAAGAATTCATCAGACTTTCAGCTATAGGCGCCATGGCGATACCTTCCTTAGGGTATATAGGCTGTAAGGGCAAACAAGCTGAAAGCAAACCAAAAGACACTAATGATGTACAAGAATTCAAGTATGCCGATTGGATGGGGATTCAGGTATTTGGCCTAAGGGAACTTTTGGTTGAGAATCCACAAAAGGTTTTTAAGGACTTGGCTGCAATGGGTATCAAGAACATCGAATTATTTGATCCAGCAACCTTGAATACTTACGTGCCGATTATTAAGGATTTGGGAATGACGGCCCTCTCGACCCATTTTCTGCCGGGTTATATCAGTGGTAAATGGGATACCGTAAAGAAAATCGGAATGGCTCCTCCGGCAGATTATCACTTTGAGAACATCGTGGATGATTGTGCCACAAACGGTATAAACTATCTCGGTATTGCCATTATGATGCCCGAGGAAAGGCAGTCGTTGGATGATTATAGGCGATTTGCCGAATTGACCAATCAACATGCTGAAATCAGTAAAAAGGCGGGTGTTCAATTGTACTATCACAATCACTCCTTTGAATTTAAACCCACCGAAGGGGCCATCCCTTTTGATGAAATGCTCACGGTGTTTGATTCTGATTTGGTAAAAATAGAACTGGATGTTTTTTGGGCGACCATTGCCCATAATGATCCGCTGTCATGGATCGATAAACTAGGGGATCAATTGTTGTTTTTACACATGAAAGACCTTAAAGTGAATACCCCCCTTGATTATACCGTTTTTGATGTGGACAACGCTGCATTTTTGGAAATCGGGGATGGTATTATTGATTACAAGCAGATAATGAAAGCATGTAAGGAAGCAGGGGTGCAATATGCCTTCCTAGATCAGGATCATACCGCTATGGACAAAATGGAAAGCGTTAAAAAAAGCTTGGAATATATAAAGCGTTTGGGGATATAAGTTTTTCTTGTCTCAACATCCTGATTCAAGCCTAAAGTTGAAAAGAAACAACTAACAATACTGGTTTAATTTGGAATAAAAACGAATATAACGCTAGCATTAATATTTGAAGTTTTGTGCTTAGAAATTATATCTTAGACTATAAAATAAAAATTGATACTTCAGCAAATTGAAATTTATGAATATTAAATGGATTACGGCATTTCTTTTTATTACGAATATAGTCTTTGGCCAAGATTGGATTACTACTGAAGTCACAAGTTTTGCAACCATTGACTTTCCCGTTAAAAGCGAAGTAATTGAAAACAATGGTGAAACCATTTTTAATGCAACAGATGCGAATGCTTATTACGTTGTAAGCATTAGAAAACTAACAGACCAGCAGCATTTGCAAATTGGGAAAGACCAAATTTCGAATTTGTACGAAGGTATGCTGAGAGGTGTTGTCGATGCTGCGAATGCGGAGTTGATATCCAAAAAAAATGTCGATGTTCAAGGGATATTGGGTGTTGAAATAGAATATTCAGCCCCTCGGCATCCAGAACTTCCAAGTCAAAGGTTCAAAAGAATTGTTTATATAAACCAACACATTTTTAGTATTGATTTCTGGCCCTTTGCAGCGCAGCAAGAGCTATCTAATGCTTATAAAGCACAATTTTTTGATTCCTTTTCCTTTCGCTTGGATCAAAACATTAAGAATGAAGTGGAGACAACTGAAAAGATCGATGATTCGGCTAATAGCAGTGCGGAAGATTTTGGATATTTAATCGGTCAGATCTTGTTTTTTTTAGTGTTTCTGGGATTGCTTATTGGAATAATCCTATTCGTGCGATTTTTTATTCAAAAGAATAAGAATATAAGTCAAGGCGACGATATTAAGCAAAAACAGAGAGTCAACAAAATAGAGAAAATCGAATGTAGTGAATGTGAAGCTGAAAACAATGCTGATTCTAAATTCTGTACACGTTGTGGATTCGAACTTCCAAAAACCCAATAATTAATCCCGTTTAAGACTCAAAGTGGCTCTGTGCCAAAGTAAAGTATATTTTAACCATACCATTTTATATTATGCCACACATTCTTCATAACAAAAACCTGGAAATGCATATAGATCTTCCTGAGGAGGGGTACAACTTTTCAAGGTTCGACTGGTCGGGGAAAATCACACAGGTCAAATTTCAAAAGATGCCGCTGACCATCGCTGAACGAACCGATATTGTAGATGACGCTGCCTTAGGAAAAGGGTTTTATAACGAATTCGGTATGGATACCGCTTTAGGGTTTAAGGAGACCGCCTTAGGGAGTTGGTTTCACAAAATAGGAGTAGGGCTATTGAAAAAAGAGGACGATCAATATCTTTTTCATAAAAAATACAAGATCAAACCGGCCCAATTCGAAATCACTACGGCAGCAAACAAAATCATGATTAATTGTTTATCGGAAACGGTAAATGGCTATGCCTATGCTTTAAGAAAAGAGATCGCCTTGCAGGAAAGTGGTTTTACCATTGCCTATCAGTTGGAAAATATAGGGGAAAAGGACATTCGAACCGAGGAATACGCACATAACTTTATGGCCATCAACAACGCATTGATAGGGAGCGATTATGTATTGCAATTTCCATTTCAATTAAAACCGGACCACTTTGGGGAAACCGTGAATACCGAACAGCAAGTTGTTCTTGGGCCAAATGAATTTGGATTCAAGGGCACACCTAAGGAACAGTTCTTTTTTAGTAACCTATCGGGCGATGAAAATGTTAATGCCGCATGGGAATTGCTGCATCAAAAACATAAGATCGGAATCAGTGAAACGGCAAGTTTCAAGTCCCAGAAAATAAACCTATGGGGGTGGGAACATGTCATTAGTCCGGAATTGTTTTATCCTATTTTCATTCAGCCGGGCGAAACAACGAATTGGTCCAGGACCTATAAGGTGCTTCGCTTAGAATAAACGTAATTTTCAGACGTCCTATATAATCGGGATGCTTGTACACACTAGTCAAGAAGACCCAACAGAAATGAATACCAATGAATGGCTTTACCAAAATAATGTAGCGAATACGTTGCGGTATGTTCTTGGCGAAAAGAGTGAAAATATGGTGGCCTGTATTGGTATAAACCCAAGTACGGCAGAACCGAATGCCCTGGACAATACCTTGAAATCTGTAAAACGGATCGCTCAGTTCAATGGTTTTGATGGCTGGGTCATGTACAACCTCTATCCACAACGAGCAACGGATCCGAATGAGCTGCACCATGAAATCGATGAGGGTCTACACTTAAAAAATATCGAGATCCTAAGGCAATCCATACAGGATTTAGGCATTGATACCGTTTGGTTGGCCTATGGCGATTTAATTGAAAGCCGTAATTATTTGCCCTACTGTTTGCTCAGTTTGTATACCTATTTGAGACCTTTGGAATTGAAATGGAAGATAATTGCCGAACCCACCCAAAAAGGACATCCGAGACATCCGCTTTATAAGCCCTCCCATAGCTCTTTTGTAGATTTTGATTTGGACAACTATATGAACGAAAAGCTAAAACTTCAAACAACCTAAAGAATATAAAATGAATACAGTGGATTGGTTGGGTTTTGTGGGCGTTTTTCAAATACTATTAGCCTATGTGCTAAATATTTTTGGGAAACTGGAAAAGAAAGACCTAATGTTTATTTTATTGAATCTCATCGGGGCAAGTCTGGCTTGCCTCGCATCAATACTAATGGAGTACATGCCTTTTATAATCTTGGAAGGGGTTTGGGCCTTGGTATCACTTATCGCTTTGCTGAAATATAAAAAATGAAAGGAGAAAAAAATCTTAGTAAACTCATTAAAGACATGGCCCCCAAACTAAACAAGGGCGACTTTGTGTTTGCTACAGTAAAGGATCTGAGCAAGATCAATAGAAACGATACGATTTGTGAATTCAAGGAAACGGAAGGCGTTACCGTGGTCATCGAAAAGCAAAAAGCAGATGCATTAAAATTGGAATATGACTATATCGCGGCTTGGATTACCCTTGAAATCCACTCTGCCTTGGACGCTGTGGGTCTGACGGCCCTATTTTCAACGGCATTGGCCAAAAACAACATTTGTTGTAATGTTATCGCGGCCTATAACCACGACCACATCTTTGTGGCCATGGAAGATGCAGCAAAAGCAATGCAGGTTTTGACTGATTTGTCCAATGACCATACCTAAAACCAATGGCTAAAATTGGTACTTCCACTGCGCTTGCCCTAAGCTGAAAAACACTTACTTTTATAGAACATGATTTCGCCCTTAAGATATCCATTAGGATATTGGATGCCAAAATCAAGTACTAACCGTTGTCAAAATTGTAAAAAATAAGAATTATGGGTAACTATTTAAAATTTTCAATTTTCTTGTTATTAGTGGGTTGTACGTCCAATTCCAAAACCGACAAGGCTGTAGTGGAAGTCGATCAAGCAACCATTGGCCATCACATTGAACGCTTGGCCTCGGATGAATTTATGGGAAGAAAGCCATTTACTGAAGGGGAGGTTAAAACAGTTGCCTATTTAAAGGAGGAGTTTTCAAAACTTGGTCTATTACCAGGAAATGGTGATAGCTTTTATCAGGATGTTCCCATGATTGAAATTACATCGACCCCAGCCGATAAAATGAAAATATCTGGACCTAAAGGGGATATTGATTTCAATTATTTTGATGATTTTGTTATCGTTGCTGAAAAACCTGTCCCTGTGAATAAACTTGATAATTCAGAACTTGTTTTTGCAGGTTTTGGTATTGTGGCTCCGGAATATGGTTGGAATGATTATGAAGGGATCGATTGGAAAGGTAAAACAGCAGTGGTTTTAATAAACGATCCTGGTTTTAAATCCGGGGATTCAACATTGTTCAAGGGCAATGCAATGACCTATTATGGTCGATGGACGTATAAGTATGAAGAAGCGGCCCGGCAAGGCGCAGACGGGGTGCTGATCATACACGATACCGAACCTGCCTCCTATGGTTGGAATGTGGTCCAATCAAGCTGGAGAGGCGGTCAACTTAACATAGCCAGTAATAATCCTGTGGCAGACATCAACGCATGGATCAGTAGTGAAAGTGCCACAAAGTTATTTGAAGCTTCTTCTTATGAAGGGGAGGATTATAAGGCAATCGCCGGGCAAAAGGGTTTTAAACCAATACCATTGGGGCTAACAGCTTCGGTCACGGTCAATAATGCCCTTAAAAGGGATGTTTCCAGAAATGTAGTCGCTATGTTACCGGGTACGGATAGAAAGGATGAGTATATAATTTATTCGGCACATTGGGATCATTTCGGAATTGGGATACCTGTAAATGGTGACTCCATTTATAATGGAGCACTTGATAACGCCTCAGGGACCGCCTGCTTATTGGCTATTGCAGAAGCATTCAAAAAAGCGGGACCCACAAAGCGTTCCATTGTTTTTATGGCCGTAACCGGTGAGGAACAAGGACTATTGGGATCGGCTTATTATGCCGAACACCCTATTTTTGAACCTAAAAAATCGGTAGCGAATATCAATATGGATGGGGTTATGAGCCCGGGACGAATGAAGGATCTGACCATTACGGGTTTTGGGCATTCAGAAATGGATGAATATGGTAAAGTAGCCGCTGAAGAGCAAGGACGCTATATAATTCCTGATCCCGAAGCGGAAAAAGGATACTTCTTTAGATCAGACCACTTTAATTTTGCTAAAATTGGGATACCGGCTTTATATGCGGGGGGGAGTTATGATCATTTTGAAAAGGGTATTGAATATGCAAAACAAGTGAATGATGAATATCAACAGTATAAATATCATCAGCCATCAGACGAGTTTGATCCCACTGGAACCGATTTGAGTGGGTCGCAATTTGATGCGCAACTTTTTTACAATGTTGGGTTACGCTTGGCGAATGAGGATTACTTTCCCAAATGGTATGATGGCAGTGAATTCAAAGCTGCTCGAGAATAGAAGCCTTTGTAATTAAGATTATCTTGTTTTTGAATCATTCTAAACTATAATCCCTTTTTATTGAATATTTCGTAAATTGCAACCCTAAAAATGAGTGTTTATTGCGAATGAAACAAGTAGATCCCTATAGACCAAAAAACAAAGTCCGTATTGTCACGGCAGCCTCCCTTTTTGATGGGCACGATGCTGCTATCAACATCATGCGCCGTATTATCCAAGCCACTGGTGTTGAAGTCATTCATCTGGGGCACGACCGCAGTGTGGAGGAGGTTGTGAACACGGCCATACAAGAAGACGTTAATGCCATTGCCATGACTTCCTATCAAGGTGGGCATAACGAGTACTTTAAGTATATGTATGATCTGCTGCAGGAAAAAGGAGCTGGCCACATTAAAATATTCTGTGGTGGTGGTGGCGTTATTCTTCCCGAGGAGATCAAGGATTTGATGGCTTATGGCATTACCCGGATCTACTCCCCGGATGATGGGCGAACCATGGGCTTGCAAGGAATGATAAATGACTTGGTTGAACAGTCTGATTTTCCCCTCGGGGAACGTCTGGATAAAGAATTTGGGCTTATGACCAAAAAGAAGCCCCAGGCAATTGCCAGGATCATTTCTGCTGCTGAAAACTTCCCGGAAGTGGCCAAAAGTACATTGGAGGCTATCCATACCAAAAACAAAAAATCTAAAATCCCCGTCCTTGGTATCACAGGGACTGGCGGTGCCGGAAAATCCTCTTTGGTCGATGAGTTGGTGCGCCGTTTTTTAGTGGATTTTCCAAAAAAGACCATCGGGATCATTTCTGTTGACCCATCCAAACGGAAAACAGGAGGGGCATTGCTTGGCGACAGGATCCGAATGAACGCCATAAATACCCCGCGTGTTTATATGCGCAGTTTGGCGACCCGTCAAAGCAATTTGGCCCTTTCAAAACATGTAAACCAAGCTGTTGAAGTGCTAAAGGCAGCGGAGTATGACCTCATTGTCCTCGAAACGTCCGGCATTGGGCAATCCGATACCGAGATTGTAGAACATAGCGACCTGGCGCTCTATGTAATGACACCTGAATTTGGGGCCGCTACCCAACTCGAAAAGATCGACATGCTCGATTTTGCAGACCTCGTGGTCATTAACAAATTCGACAAACGTGGCGCTCTTGACGCCCTCCGCGATGTGAAGAAACAATACATGCGTAACCATAATCTGTGGGATACGGATCAGGATGATCTGCCCGTTTTTGGTACCATTGCTTCCCAGTTCAATGACCCGGGCATGAACACTCTCTACAAGGCGGTGATGGATCAGCTGGTGGAAAAGACCAATGCCAATTTAAAATCCACTTTCGCCGTTTCAAAGGAAATGTCCGAGAAGATTTTTGTGATCCCCCCGGCCCGCACCCGTTACCTTTCGGAAATTACGGAGAGCAACCGTGCATACGACCAAAAGGTGAACAATCAGGTGCATGTGGCACAAAACTTATATGGCATCTTTAAAACAATTGAGTCGGTCTGTGAAACAGCACCGAAATTGGATACCTCAGGAATTGTTTTTAAGTCTGTCAGTTCGAGCGTGGGGAACAAGGACTTCGTGAAAATGCTTATTGCGGAATTCGACCGTTTTAAAATGGACTTTGACCCTTACTATTGGGAGATGCTTCTGCAATGGGATGAAAAGGTAAAACGATACAAAGACCCCATGTACAGTTTTAAGGTGAGGGGTAAGGAAATAAAGATTGAAACGCATACCAAATCGCTTTCACAGAACGACATTCCAAAGATAGCCCTACCAAAATACCAAGCTTGGGGAGACCTCTTGCGATGGATGCTGCAAGAAAACGTTCCCGGCGAGTTTCCATATACATCAGGTTTATATCCGTTCAAAAGAATGGGGGAGGATCCTGCCCGTATGTTTGCTGGTGAGGGTGGCCCTGAGCGTACCAATCGCCGTTTTCATTATGTGAGTTTGGGATTACCCGCCAAACGACTTTCCACTGCTTTTGACAGCGTTACGCTTTATGGAAACGACCCAGACCATCGTCCCGATATTTACGGAAAGATTGGCAATGCTGGCGTTTCTATTTGTTGTTTGGATGATGCGAAGAAACTTTATTCGGGCTTCAACTTAGCAGATGCCATGACCTCGGTTAGTATGACTATCAACGGCCCTGCACCCATGTTATTGGGCTTCTTTATGAATGCCGCGATCGACCAGCAATGTGAACTGTATATCAGGGAAAACGGTCTTGAAGGGGAAGTCGAGGCAAAGATTCAAAAGCACTATAAGGAAAAGGGTATTGAACGCCCGCATTACAACGGGGACCTGCCCGCAGGTCACGATGGTCTCGGTCTACTGCTTTTGGGCGTTACGGGGGATCAAGTACTTTCCAAGGATAACTATGATAAAATCAAGGCCAAGACACTCTCCCAAGTGAGGGGTACGGTACAGGCTGATATTCTAAAGGAAGACCAAGCACAAAATACATGTATCTTTTCCACTGAGTTCGCACTGCGATTGATGGGCGACGTACAGGAATATTTTATAACAAAGAAAGTACGTAACTTCTATTCCGTTTCCATTTCGGGTTATCATATTGCCGAGGCGGGTGCCAACCCTATTTCGCAATTGGCATTTACACTCTCCAACGGTTTCACCTATGTGGAATACTATCTGAGCCGTGGTATGGACATCAACCAATTTGGCCCTAACCTTTCCTTCTTTTTCAGCAATGGCATTGACCCAGAATATGCGGTAATTGGTCGCGTAGCCCGTAAAATTTGGGCCAAGGCAATGAAAGGGAAATACGGTGCCAATGAACGGGCACAGATGCTCAAATACCATATACAAACCTCAGGACGAAGTTTGCATGCACAGGAAATTGATTTTAACGATATCCGTACCACACTGCAAGCGCTGTATGCCATCTATGATAATTGTAATTCACTACACACCAATGCCTATGACGAAGCTATTACAACCCCTACAGAGGAGTCGGTGCGCAGGGCGATGGCCATTCAATTGATTATCAACAATGAATTGGGCTTGGCAAAGAATGAAAACCCTATCCAGGGAGCTTTTATTATCGAAGAATTGACCGATTTGGTCGAGGAGGCTGTCATGCAGGAATTTGACCGTATCACGGAACGTGGCGGTGTTTTAGGTGCTATGGAAACCATGTACCAGCGAAGCAAAATACAGGAAGAAAGTTTGTATTATGAAACCTTAAAGCATAATGGCGATTACCCTATCATTGGTGTGAACACTTTTTTAAGTTCCAAGGGGTCGCCCACCATAATGCCCGCTGAGGTGATTCGCGCCACCGAAAAGGAAAAGCAATTTCAGATCCAGACAAAGGAAAACCTCAATAATGCCAATGCAGCCCTTGTTCAAGAGCAGCTGAAAGCCTTGCAAAATGCGGCGATCAATAATGAGAATCTTTTTGAAAAATTGATGGAAGCCACCAAAGTCTGTTCATTGGGACAAATCACTTCTGCCTTGTTTGAAGTGGGTGGGCAGTATAGAAGGAATATGTAATAAAGTATAGCATTCTAATATACAAGCTTAAAGTTTCTTTAATCGAATTTTCCGGTACTCCACTTTCATAGGTGGCCCTACATGTACTTGCATGCCCAAAAACCCAGAGGCCTTTCGGTTGATGGTATCATTGTCAGTCACTTCGCTCATTAGAACCCCGTTGACATAATGCTGAAGTCGGTTCCCTTTGATAATGATGTGGACTTCATTCCAATCCTTTTTGATTTTGCCGCGTAGTGAATCCTTATCACCCAAGGAAGCCGTGACAGCTCGACTTTGCCAGGCATTGTGCTTTATGTTGACCCTAAATGAAGTTGGGTCTTCGGCATTTTGCTGTGTTGTTATTGTCGCCTGTTCTCCCCTATAGGCCAAAGTTGTACGTTTTCGCTCCTCATAGTTTTGACCGGTATAGCGATGCTGCCCATCTATGTCTGCTTGGTAACCACGTAGCGCATAGGGGATGGTGTCCAACAGTTCGCTGCGATAATTAATACCACTATTTCCGCCTTCAGAAATACGAAATTCAGTTTTTAGCTCAAAATCGCTCAATTCGTTTTTATAAATTAAGAAGGTATTGGTCTCAAGCAGGGTTTCGGGGGTAATTTCACCAATGATACTTCCGTTTTCGACACGCCAATAAGTAGCATCGCCGCTCCAGTCCCTCAAAGAGGTTCCATCAAAAATGGACTCAAAACCTACTTGTTCCGTAGCTGGTAACATGGATTGTTCTTCGCTAGTCCTGGTTTGTTTTTCCCGACAGGAGTATAAACTCCCGGACAGTAGTAACACGACCAAAACGCGCCAGAAGATAGATGACCTTTTTGAAGCTGTTCGATGCATTGGTTTTGATGGTTTAAAGAAATTTCGAAGCGTACCTAAATGTAATGAATTTACTTTTTGAATGCTTCTATAAATACAATACACTACGCTTTATTCACAACCTTGTGGTTATTTAGAAGCAAAATAAATTATTTCTAATGGGCTGTTTAACTAAAGAAGCACAATGCCATAACCCCTTTTTTGTTAAATTCGTTTTATGGGAGATTCTAAAACAAAATCATGTACGGGCGAGGATAATTATGAAGATGCACTTGCCTGTTTGCAGAAAGATCTGGTTCACCTCCAAGAATGGGTGCGAACGCAAGGCCTAAAAGTGGTGATCATTTTCGAAGGTCGTGATGCCTCAGGTAAAGGAGGTACCATCAAAAGAATTACTGAGCCCTTGAACCCGCGTGTCTGCAGGATTGTGGCATTAGGGGTGCCTACCGAGAAAGAAAAAACACAGTGGTATTTTCAACGCTTCGTGGCACATCTGCCTGCTGCTGGGGAGATTGTAATTTTTGATAGAAGTTGGTACAATAGAGCAGGAGTAGAAAAGGTGATGGGCTTTTGTACCGAAGCGGAGTATGAAGAGTTTTTGCGTTCCTGCCCATCTTTTGAACGTATGCTGGTACGATCCGATATAATGATTCTTAAATACTGGTTCTCCGTAAGTGATGAGGAACAAGAGAAACGTTTTAAAAGCCGTATCAAAGATCCGCTGAAACGCTGGAAATTTAGCCCTATGGATTTGGAATCCCGTGCCCGTTGGTTGGAATATTCCAAGGCCAAGGATGAAATGTTCGCCCATACCGACACCAAACAAGTGCCATGGTATGTAGTGAATGCGGATAACAAGAAGAAGGCAAGGCTCAATTGTATTAGTCATATTCTAAGCCAGATACCTCACGAAAAAATGAAATATGAACCTATAGAACTTCCTCCTTTGCCGCAGTATGAAAGTTATGTACGCCCACCTATGAAGTACCAGACTTTTATTCCCGAAAAATATTGAATGTAGGCACTAAGTGAATCATTATTCCTCAAAATAGACCCGAGGTTCAAATTCATTTTTCACAACCACAAGAATGGAAGACTTTGGAAATAAGGATAAACGATAAATAGTCAATATCATGAAACTAAACATAGTTCTTTTGGCTTTTGTGTTGATGAATTTTATAGCTGCAGGTATTTTTGCCCAAGGAAAGGATGGAGGATATATCATGACGGTAAACGGTGCCATAGCCATGGAAGAAATGGGAAAGACCTTGACCCATGAACATATCGTCACAAATTTTGCAGGTACTGACCATCCCAATCAACCTTTTGAAGATCAAGAAAAAGCGATCGAAGTTATTTTACCTTATTTGCTCTATCTGAAGTCTTTGGGATTCAATACACTTTTCGAGTGCACTCCTAGCTATATTGGAAAAAACGTAGATTTATTAAAAGCGTTATCGCAAAGTTCAGGGCTGAATATCGTGACCAATACAGGGTATTATGCTGCCGTGGATAAAAAATACCTTCCTGAACACGCATACAATGAAACTGCAGAAAAATTGGCAGAAAGATGGTTAAGCGAATGGGAGGGCGGAATATCACATACAGGAATAAGACCAGGTTTTATAAAATTGGGCGTTGGCAGCGGAGCCCTGGACAGCATAGAAAAAAAGATAGTCAAGGCCGGGATGGTGGTGAGTAAAAAAACAGGAATGGCCATGGCCGTTCATACTGGCGATGGGGCTGCTATGGAAGGTCAATATCATTTGGCCAAAGCGAACAACTTTGATCTGAATAAACTCATTTGGGTCCATGCCCAAAATGCAACGGATAATGAGCGTATTCGAATGGCAGAAAAAGGAATATGGATCAGTCTAGATGGAGTCAACGAAACCAAATTGGAAGAATATGTATCTATGATCAGCAAATTCAAGGAACGTTCACTGTTGAAAAGACTGTTGTTATCCCATGATGATGGTTGGAGTGTTGAGCAAAACAATGACAAGCTAAACCTAAAACTTTTTGGAAATGGGAATAGCAAGCCCTACAGAACTATTTCTGAAAAGTTGGCGCAGAAGCTCTTTACGATAGGATTTACCCAAGATCAGATGGATTTAATCTTCATTGAAAATCCAAAAAAAGCAATGGCAATTCAAAATTGAATCAAAAAAAACCGGAATGACTAATCAATAATAGTATCGACTTTTGGTTTCAACCAAAATGAATAGCTGTATTCCTTGTCCTTTAATAAATACTCCTCCAAGAAATTGTACATAAACGAAGAACCTCCCAGTGCCGAGGTTTTATAATCCACGTTCAATGTTACAAAATCTGCCATTTCAATATCATTAGTGTGGGCCGCCTCAGTCAGGTTCGACAAGCTGTAATTATGTGCGGAAATATTCAGATCTTCCCCTTCAACTATAAGACCAACTCCTACAACATCACTCATTTGCACCCATTGTACATCACTCTTATTGCCATTTTCCTGTGGTCGTATATAAGGTACATATTGTGCCTTTACGGTTGACGAATATATACCAATTTTGGATCCTGTTTTACGGTCAGGATAATTTTCTAAGGGACCTCTGCCATACCATTCCATACTTTGGGCTTCTTTAGGGAGTAGCACTTGCATGCCCACTTTTGCCAAAGGCTTCATCGTAAAATAATCCTTTACCCCGTAACCAAAGGCAGCCAGGGATACTAAAAGGAGAATGAAAGGAATAAGCATCAAGAGAAATTTCACGAACTTTCGCTTCACTTTTTTACGGATTAAAATCAATACTAATACCATGATCAAAGCACCTATGATTCCTGCGATAAATGCCATTTTCGCCATATCTCCGAAAACTTTGGGGGGAATTAATCTATAGTCCGTCTTGATAAATCCATTGCCCAGAAGGGTATAGGTGGTTTCATAGTTGAATGTTGTTGCCGGGCTTTTCAATTTCCCTTTAACCTTAATATGAACCTCATTGTCAGCCACCTCTTCAATCGAATATTTGCTAACATGGGTTTGCATTTGGTCCAATCCCATATTGGTCCAATGGGTGCCATTGGAAACCGAAAAGGGAATATTGGGATTGCCCCTATCGTTATCCGTTGGGGCTCTCCATAAGTTGGGTTTGGGGCCTTGGACAAAAATCTGTTTCCCTGATTTTTGATAGTTTTCCAGAAGTCCGTTTTCCGAATTGAAAGTAAGGCTGAAGGCATCATTCCCAAAGATGACCTTATTATCGGAATTATCGGATGCCATTTTTTTAATTGGACTTCCTGTAGCTGCAATTGCTTGTTCTTTCTCGGCTTTAGCCAAGATGAATTGCTCCCAAGCTACTTCATGACCAGCGTTGGCCCAACTAAGGGAATCCTTTAGAACCAAGCTGAGGGTCAAATGATAGGCCTTGTTTTTTTCGAAGGTATTTTGGTTTATTGGAATCTGAACCACTTGCAACTCGCCAGGCTTCAATTTTGCTATGGCAATGGTGCCGGTCTTAATCCTTTCCCCAGAAGCGGTCAAGTTCCATTGCAGTTCGGTGAAATCCAGGTTTTGATGGAAATATTTATTGATGATGTTGAAGGTGTTCGTCTTTAGGTCAATAGCATCGAATTTTACAAATTGCTGTACTTTTTTAACTTCCTCGAGAGCTGGATGCGGCTCGCGATTTGGAAAAATCAATCCATTTATGCAAAAATTGGAATCACCTATTTTATCCCCAAAATCACCGCCATAAGCGTAAAATTCATTCCCGTTTACGTCTTTCTTCACTAAACCTTGATCTACCCAGTCCCATATAAATCCGCCTTGCATCGTGGGGTTCTTTTCAAAGATGTCCCAGAATTGTTTGAAATGTCCGGTACTATTGCCCTGTGCATGGGCGTATTCGCATATAATATAAGGTCTGAGCGTGTCAGCAATCGCATTTTCCTCTGCCTTGTCAGGCATGGGATACATGGTGGAGCCAATTTCCTGATTGGCAGGGCCACCCATATTTTCCATGAGCATCATACCGCCTTTGACTTTGCCAATTACATTAGCTTCTTGAAATTCTTTAAGGCCAATGCCAATATCCTTACTCTCGTAATGAATAGGTCTATTACTCTTATCAATGGCGCGTATGGCTTCACCCATGGCATCCAAATTTGGGCCATAACCTGCTTCGTTGCCTAACGACCACATAACAACCGAGGCAAAATTCTTATCGCGTTCCACCATTGAAACCCCACGGGCAACAATGGCATTTTTCCATTCAGGAAACTTTACGGGACTAAGGTTGTAATTGAACCAGAGATCATGACTTTCCAAATTAGCTTCATCCATTACATAAAGCCCATATTCATCACAGAGTTCATACCAACGGGTTTGGTTGGGATAGTGCGATGTACGAACAGCATTGAAATTAAACTGTTTCATCAATTTGACATCCCGTACCATAGAGGCCTCATCCAAGGCACGCCCTTTATAGGGGTCAAATTCATGCCGATTGACCCCTTTGAACAAAGGGGCCACACCATTGATTAGTACTTGGCCGTTTTTAATTTCCACTTCCCTGAAACCAATCTTTTTAGCAAGGGATTCCATAGACCCATCCTTCGCTTTCAGATTTAAAACCAAGGTATATAAGTTGGGGGTTTCGGCAGTCCATTTTTTTGGATTTTGAACAGGAATATCAACTTGGACATTAGCTAGCCCATAAGGTTTGGTTTCGTTGAGTATCTGTTGACCTCCTTTATCAAATAAAAGAAACTGGATACTTCCTTCAAAATTGGCTTTGGCATTATCCAATTGCACATTTATGGAGAGCGTTGCATTTTTATAGTTGGCATCCAAGTCGGTTACAACTTGAAAATCACTGAAATTTGTTTTGGGCTTTCTATACAGATATACATCCCGGTAAACACCGCTCAATCTCCAAAAATCCTGATTTTCCAAATAACTTCCATCAGACCAACGAATCACTTGCAGGGCCAATGTATTTTCACCCGTTTTAATGAACGGAGTGACATCAAATTCAGCGGTTGTCATACTTCCTTCACTATAACCCACTTTCATCCCATTTACCCAGAGATAGAAAGCTGATTGCACCCCGTCAAAGGCTAGGATCGTTTTGTCTTGTGACCATGAGGCATCAACATTGAATTCATGCCGGTAAAGTCCTGTTTCATTTCCTTCATGGGGCACAGAAGGGGGATTGCTTTCAAAAGGCATGGAAATATTCGCATAAATAGGCATTCCGTGGCCTTCCAATTGCCAGTTGGAGGGAACCGGTATTGAATCCCAAGAATTGATTTCATAATCCAAAGCATAAAACCCTTCCGGAGTATCATCGGGATTGTTGAGGAATTTAAAATCCCAATAGCCATTTAAAAGTTGATACCGGTCTGAGGTTGTTACGTCAAAAGAAAGTGCTGCTTCCTGATTTTGAAAGGGAATAAAATGGGCGTGGGGTTCTAATTTATTGATTCCGAACACCTCTGGATTTTCCCATTCCGACTTGGTTTCTTGCCCAATTAGTGTGCCTGCCAGCATTGAGAAAAGGAAGAATGATTTAAATAAATGCTTTTTCATATTCAGGTATTTTAGGAATATTAAAGATAGTGAGGGGCTTCTATAAAATTAGTTTTTTTTGATTCAAAACACTTCTTTTTTAAGGTTATTGAACAAGGAATTGCGTACTTATTTTGCGCGAAATCAACAATAATGGCCGGGCTCCTTAAACCAAGCTTATTCAGTGTCATTTGTTTTTATGGGGGAACACCTCTTCGAAATTACTTGGGAATACTATTTTATAGGGCATCCCTTAATCCCGAAAAGAAATGATTTATCAAGAAATAGTTTAAAAAAATGCCATATTTTTGAATAGCACATTCTTTATAAACCCGTTTATCTTAACGAAATTTCATGAAAATAAGAATAAAGGAAAATTCGGTCCGCTATCGATTGACACAGACAGAGGTCAAGCAATTTTGTGAAAATGGCCGGTTAGCGCAAAGTACCGAGTTCCCAACAACAACATTTACCTATGCGGTGAAACAGGATGCTATTGAAAACCTGCAGGTAGATTTTAATGGCAATACTGTTACGCTTATGGTTCCTGAAAATTTTCTTAAAGATTGGTACGACAACGATGTGGTAGGACTTGAACAATACGTGGATCTTTCTGATGGCACAAAGTTTTTCCTGTTATTGGAAAAAGATTTTGCATGTTTGGACAATACGCACGAAGACCAGTCAGATAAGTACCCCAATCCTAAAGCAGGCAAGTGTTAAGGGGTCTTTTCCAAACCATATTCAACTTTGGATATGGATAACGATTTTCGAAGAAATGTTTCTGTTCGGGGATCAAATGATTTCACGAATATTAAACTCAAGGAACCCGTTCGCCATGCTGCAGGCATGTTGGGCATACAAGCTGCACTTCAACATGGTTTTAAGGAAATGGGGGTTTTGCGTGCCATGAACGCTATGTTGAATATGAACCAGAATGATGGTTTTGAATGTCCCAGTTGTGCCTGGCCAGACCCGGACAAACCTTCCAAGATCGGTGAATTCTGTGAAAATGGGGCCAAAGCCCTAGCCGATGAGGCTACCACACAGCATATAGGACATGACTTCTTCAGAAAAAATTCCGTTGAGGAATTATCACTACTCACTGATTATGAATTGAACAAATTCGGCAGACTTATTGAGCCAATGGTACTAAAGCCCGGTAAGGTGTATTATGAGCCCATAGCTTGGCAAGAAGCCTATGATTTGATTTCCGGGGAATTACGAAATTTGGAATCCCCTGACGAAGCTATTTTTTATACTTCGGGCCGTTCAAGTAACGAAGCTGCCTTTTTATATGGCATGTTCGCCAGAGCACTGGGAACGAACAATATGCCCGATTGTTCCAATATGTGCCATGAAAGTAGTGGGGTGGCCTTGGGCGAAACCTTGGGCATCGGCAAGGGCTCTATTAAACTGGAGGATCTGTACGAAGCTGAGGTTGTCATAGTTGCCGGTCAAAACCCTGGCACCAATCACCCACGAATGCTTTCCGCGCTTGAGAAGTGCAAAGCAAATGGAGGCAAGGTCATTAGTATAAATCCACTTGAAGAATCTGGCCTGGTCAATTTTAAAAATCCCCAAAGTGTAAAGGGCATGTTGGGCGGTGGTGAAGATCTTATGAACATTCATTTGCAGCTCAACATCAATCAAGATATTTCCCTTATAAAATTGATCATCAAAAAATTGGCCGATTTGGATAAGGCCAATGGGTCGGTATTTGATCATGATTTCATCAAGAACTATGTTGATGGGTATGGGTTATTAATGGATGATATTCAAAAGTATGATGCTCAAGAGCTCCTACGATTATCTGGAGTTGACGAAGCCAAGATTGATGGAGCTGTTCAACTTTTAGCATCTAAATCCAAGATTGTAATTTGTTGGGCCATGGGGCTGACACAGCATAAAAACGGGGTGGAGACCATTCGGGAATATATCAATCTTTTATTGCTAAAGGGGGCCATAGGTAAGCCCAATGCAGGAACTTGTCCGGTTCGAGGACACAGTAATGTTCAGGGGGACCGTAGTGTTGGTATTATGCACCATGTGAATGAAAAGTTGAATGAACGCATTGAAAAGCACCTCGGTTTTGTTCCTCCTGAAAAGGAAGGTTTTGATACGGTCGCAGCAATGCGTGCTATGCATGAAGGTATCGGGAAAGTGTTTGTCTGTTTGGGTGGCAATTTTTTGATGGCAGCTTCGGATACTGAATATACTGCGAAGGCTTTACAACGTTGCGAATTAACCGTTCAGATCAGTACAAAATTGAATCGCTCCCATTTGGTAACCGGAAAAACTGCGTTGATTTTGCCCACTTTTGGCCGTTCTGAAAAGGATATGAAAGATGGGAAGAAACGTTTTATCACCGTAGAGAATAGTATGGGAAGGGTACGTCAATCCCGTGGACTCCTAAAACCAGTTTCTGAAAGCATAAAAAGCGAGCCTGAACTTATCGCTGCACTTGCCGATACTTATTTTGAAGGAAATCATGCTATGGACTGGAAAGCCATGGGTGCGGATTATGAATTGATCAGACAACAAATTGATAAAGTCATAAAAGGGTTTGAAAACACTAGTGAGAATTCCAAGGGGCCAGGGTATTATTTGCCCAATAATGTACGGAATCTCGATTTTAGCATGTTGCCCAATGGTAAGGCGCAAATAACATTGAACGGATTACC
>JBATIW010000001.1:0-9184 GCA_049668005.1 Maribacter sp. | reverse complement strand
CTGCGCTCCTTCACCGTAATTTTCTTGTGTACCCCACCAGGTGTTGTTGAAATACCATGAATGCGTTTTCCAGCCACCAATTTTATGATCTCCTGCCCAAATTTACGCATCAAGATCCCCTTTTTGGCTAATGATGGATATTCCATTGCTACGCCCACAACGTTTCTTTTTAACGGATCGGCATCGTAACCGAAAAGCAAATCAGGCGATGCTAAATAAAAGAAATGCAGAGCGTGAGACTGAAACACCTGTCCGAAATGCAACAGTTTTCTGATTTTTTGTGCAGGTAACGATAAGTCTTCAGGATTCAGACCAACAATTTGATCGATTGCTTTTGCTGCAGCCAAATGATGACTTACAGGACATATACCACATAAGCGTTGTACCAATACAGGAGCTTCCCAATAGGGATGACCCTGAATAAAGCGTTCAAAACCCCGAAACTCAACAACGTGAAAAAATGCATCTTTCACCTTATTATTATCATCCAAATGAACTGTGACCTTACCATGTCCTTCAACTCGGGTTACCGGATCTATTACTAATTTTTGTGACATAATCAATATATTATTTCGATTGATTCCCTTTTTATTAATCTATTCTTCAATGGCACTTATTTGAATTCCAAATTCTGATCAATTACTATTTCTTATTAATCATATTTAAATTCATCATGGGCAATGGAAAACTCCTCGCCCAATAGGATGCTTTTAACTACTTTCCAGATATGTTGTGCGTTGGGCGGACAACCTGGAATATAATAATCAATCTTCACGACTTCGTTGCACGGATATACATTGTTCAACAATTTTGGAATATCCTCATGCCCGGGAACCACATCTGCGCCAATCTCTGTGGTTACCCCATTAAGATAGGCCTCTTCAAGGCATTCCTGTAGCGGTACAAAATTTCGCATCGCCGGAATACCGCCCATAATAGCGCATTCGCCAAATCCCACGAGAATATCACATTTCTTTCGAAATTCCCTTAACACTGCCACGTTCTCAGAATTAGAACATCCACCTTCAATAAGGCCAATATGACAGCGTTTTGAGAATTTCTTGATATCCGTTAATGGCGATTTGTTAAATTCGACAATTTCCAGGATATCCAATAAGTCCGTATCTATGTCCAATAAAGACATGTGGCAACCAAAACAGCCCGCAAGTGAAGTGGTAGCAACTATGAATTTTTCATTATCTTTTTTATGTAAATTATTGTTTTTTACAGCAGGCGTAATGTCTTTACCCAATAGGTCATATTTACGCTCTCCGAAGGGCTGTTCCTGTATCATCCCTTTTACCAGAATAGCACCTACGGGACATAGGTTCATTGCTCTTAGTGCTTCTGATTCGCTTAGTTGTTCCTCTAACTCATAATCAATTTTTACCCGGGTATTTATTCCTCTTTGTACAAAGGAAAAAACATCACGGCCCTCTTTGGTCTTTACCTCCTCAACACAACGTTTGCACAATATGCAACGGTTGGATTCCATAATCATACGTTTAGGAGTAAAATCTACTATTTTATCACTAAATACATGCGGATACCGTGTTACCGTAAGCCCCATATCATATGCGTGATTTTGCATGTCACAATTGCCACTTTTCTCACAGGAAGGACAAAAATGGTTACCCTCGGCATAAAGCATTTCGATGATCGCTTTGCGGTTATCCAAGAGTTCGGCAGAATTAACTTCAATCTCCATGCCTTCGGCTACTTTTACAGTGCATCCTGTCGTATCTTTTCCATTGACCTTAACGGTGCAAATTCTGCAAGTGGCCAGCGGATTGAGATCTCTGAAATAACATAGGGTAGGTATGTATATTCCATTTTGTTTGGCAACGTCAACAAGGTTTTTCCCTGATTCAGCCTGGATGGTTTTTCCATCAATTGTAAGGTTTGCTAAATTATTCATAATCGGAGGTCATTTCATTAATGATTCTGTCGTAATCTGCAGTGGCGTCTTCTAAATTAAATGCCAGATTGAAATCTGTATTGTCTGACAGCCGTTTTTCAAAAACCTGGGGGAATTTTAGTATAGCATCGTTTAATGCGGTGGATGACATTTTACCCAATCCACAACGACTGGTTGTCTTTATAATTTTGCTCCAATCTTTAATGTCCTCCAAGTCTTGTCGCTCTGCGTGCCCCATAATGAGCTTATTGATCTTTTTATTCAATAAAAAATTGCCGGTCCTACAGGGGACACAGATTCCGCATGATTCCGCAACAAAAAAGTCCGCGACATTTTTTAAAACTTCAAGGAGGTCTTTTTCTTTGTCAAAAACCATAATTGATCCACCACTTCTCAATCCTATACCAACCATTTTCCTTGCATATTCAATTGGGTCTTTAAAATCGAACTTAATGTGCTCGGCCAATAGGTTTTCTCCTGATATTTCCCTGTCAAAATCGGCCTGGGACAAACACTCACCTGCAAATCCATTAAATAAAATAAATTCCGGATTCTTTGCCCCGATCAAGTCCAAAAAATCCCTAAGTTTCATTCCCCATTCTATTTCGAACATCCCCGGTTTCGTACAATCTCCCGATACACTAAGAAGCTTTGTTCCAGGGGTTGCATCGGTTCCCAGGGTCAAATATTTATCCAGTCCTATTTCTAATATTCTTGGAACCGCACATAGTGTTTCCACATTATTCACAACAGTAGGTTTTCCGTTGTATCCTTTATCAACAGGAAAATATTCCCTGGTTCCTGGTTCTCCTCTTTTCCCTTCCATTGAATGGATCAACGCCGTTTCCTCTCCACAAACGTAAGCCCCTGCACCCATATGAATATACATGTCGAAATCAAATGGGATTTTTAAATTCAAAATTTTGCCTAGATATCCATTTTTCCGGTACTCAGCTAACAGTTGTTCAAGTGGCTCTTTCAAATACATATATTCAGCCCTCAAATAAATAGCTCCCTTTGAAGCTCCAACCGCGTACGCAGCCATAATCATACCTTCTATAAGTAATTCAGGATGCTCTTGTAATAAAACACTATCTTTAAAAGTGCCTGGTTCTCCTTCATCCGCATTACAAATAATATACTTCACATCGGCTTTGTTTTGACGACAGAGCTGCCACTTTAGCCCAGTTGGGAAAAATGCACATCCCCTACCGGTTAATTTTGATTCTATGACCAATTTGATTACTTCTTCAGGCTCGTAATCTTTTAATTTTGATAGCGATGAGAACTTTTTATAAGGTTTAAAGAATACCGTTCTGTCCTTATCAGGAGTATAGTGTATTGTACTTTTTGGGATATCACATATCTGGTATGGCATTTTACCAGCTTTTAATTTTGATATTATATCAAAAACCTTTTCTGGGGTCAAGTCAACAAATGGCTTGAAGTTAATTAAACAAGAAGGTTCCTGATCACTCAATCCAATACAAGGAGTTTTAAATAAACCAAACATTTTGTCTTCTGTAACATTCCCAAGTCTTACGCCAATGGCTTCCTCAAATGCCTTTAATACTGATTTTCTTCCCGCAAATTGAGAGATAATGGAATCGTTGAGATAAATAGTGAAATTACCGGAATGCGTTCGATGATAAAAATGGTAAAAAGTGATGACCCCTTCAAGTTCCATCCTAGACATATTGAACTCTTGCGCAATTTTAGTTATATCGTCATGCCCGATAAACCTTTTTTTGCGCTGAATGTCCCAGATGACATCCATTAAACGGCTTCGATCTACTATTGTCGCTGCTACCATAACTCAAAAATTTTGATTGTACAACAAAATTATCATAGCATTTGTCCAGAAATAATGATATCCGTCATATAATGAAAATATTTATGAGGGAATAAAACTTTATTTTATCCTGAAAATGAAGTTGTTATACCCTTGTAAAGGTATTTAGATACGAATAACAAGGAGTTTTTCAAACCGTTTCTAAACTTACTACACGCAGCTCTTTACCTTGTACTATGCTCTTGAGAAAACTACCACAATCTGGACAATTATCATAAATAAATTGAATGGGATAACTCCTTTCACAAGCTCCACATCGTGCTTTGCCAGGAATTTTTTTTATCCGCTTTTCCGCTTTTTCCAAAACCGTGCCCTTCACAGCCGATGGCCAAACAAAGTCGAGCGAATCAAATTCAATACCCGCTAAAGCACCAATTTCAAGCTCGATCAACTCCACTTCATTAGCATCTACTTTGGCCATTTCGTTTTCAGCAATTCTGACAATACCCAAAGCCACTGATAATTCATGCATAAGGTTTATATTCCGATTAATTGGCATTTAAATTGCCAACTTCCAATAATAACTATAATTCTTTGTTATAAATATGATGAAAGTCATACTTTCCAACTTTCGCTATTCCTAAAATCAGCGGCAACATTCCAAAAACACCAGTACCAATAAGATCTTTTTGAATCTAACTTTTACAATCAGCATCAAAGAAAGAAGTAAAAGAGACTTATTCGGACAACTTTATAAAACAAGGATACAAATGACGCCCATGACCATAAAATTGACATTAAAAATTGAACAGGTAATTCCTCAGGCTACTGAACAAATCTTAAATTTGACAGATAAGATACATTCTGATTTTAATTAAATTGATTTGTTCTATTTAAGATTTTAAAATGCCCAAGACTTATAAAATATTGATTTCAGGTAGTGTTCAGGGCGTTGGTTTTCGCCCTTTTGTTTATGCCCTGGCGCGACAATTTAATTTGAAGGGGACAGTTTCGAACAATGAAGAGGGAGTCATTATTTATACTTCAGGGCAAAAAAAGAGCATTCTTTCATTTTATAAAAAATTAATAAAAGGCCCTCCCAAGGTTTCAAGAATAAACCACCACACTTTACAAGAAATCGATTTTATAACATTTGAGGACTTTCAAATCATTCCGTCACAAAAAGGAGGCCAACTTAACCTGCCCCTAACTCCGGACTTTGGGATTTGCGATATGTGTAAAAATGAGATTTCTGATCAAGGAAATAGACGCTATGGGTATCCTTTTACTACCTGTGTAAACTGTGGGCCACGCTGGGCCATTACGAACACCTTTCCTTTTGAGCGCAATCACACCAGTATGCATGAATTTGAAATGTGTGATGCATGCAAAAACGAATATACCGATCCGGTCGACAGACGTTTTCATTCACAGACCAATTCCTGTTCAACTTGTGGTATTAGTATTTTTTTGACAGACGCAAAAGGAATGCCCTTAAAAACTTCCAAATCTGATATTTTTAGGAAAATAGCAACCTTCTTAAAAGAAGGAAAAATAGTCGCCCTTAAAAATACCGGGGGATATTTGCTTTGTTGTGACGCAGCTAATCCATCAGCCGTCCAAGAATTAAGAGTTAGAAAAAAACGTCCCACCAAGCCATTTGCTATTTTATATCCCTCTTTGGTACTATTGGACCAGCATTTGGGTCTTACCCATGCCCAAAAGAAGGCCCTTACCTCAACGGAAAGACCAATAGTCATCCTTCCAAAAACAAATTTTAAAGGCAATTTGGCCTTGACCGAATTGGCTCCTAATTTAAATCAACTGGGAGTGATGCTGCCCTATTCGGGAATACTGCAATTATTGGCAAAAGAAATAAATATACCTTTAGTCGCAACCAGTGGAAATATTCACGGATCCCCTATCCTAAGTTCCAATAAGATTGCCGCAAGGGAATTGGGGGGTCTAGCCGATTATTTTATTCATCATGATTTGGAAATTGCCCATCCACAAGACGATTCGGTCGTAAAATACAGTGCACAGTTTGGTCAGAAAGTTTTATTTAGACGTTCAAGGGGCCTCGCCCCTAATTTTTTTAATAAGGCAACCAGTTCCGTTAAAAAAATCATGGCCATGGGTGCACATTTAAAAAGTACCATTGCCATTTTACCCAATGATTATTTATATATCAGTCAATATTTGGGAAACTTGGACAATTATGATGTTTATAACCGTTTCACCATATCTGCCTTAAATTTCATAACCCTATTTGAGCAAAAACCCGATGTGATTTTAACAGATAAACACCCCTCGTATCAAAGTACACAATACGGTGAAGAATTATCACAACAATTCAATACAAAACTCCATCAAGTTCAACACCATAAAGCACATTTTGCCTCAGTCTTGGGGGAACATGATCTTTTTGATAGTCAGGAATCGATTTTGGGTGTCGTTTGGGACGGAACCGGCTATGGGGACGATCATCAAATTTGGGGTGGTGAATTTTTTGATTTTCACTCAAAAGAGATAAAACGTATTTCACACTTTGAATATTTTGATTGGTTGGCCGGTGACAAAATGGCAAAGGAGCCCAGACTTTCATTAGTATCATTAGCCGATGATTCCTTGCAATCTGTTGTTGCCAAAAAATTTTCCAAAGAAGAATTGGCTATTTATCAATCGCTGAAAAAACAACATAAACTAAAAACTTCATCCGTAGGGAGGCTCTTCGATGCGGTTGCTTCCTTATTGGATATCTGTGACAAAAACACTTACGAAGGTGAGGCGGCGATTTTATTGGAAAATCTGGTTGCTGATTATGATCTGAAATACTGCAAAAGTTATTTAGACACCATTGAAAATGGAATATCACCAAAAGAAATAATAAAAAAAGTACATGCGGATATCAAAATAGGGAAACCCAGAGCGCAAATAATAGTAAACTTTTTGTTTACATTGGCATTTTTGATTTTGGAAATGGCCAAAAACAAAAACTATAAATATATAGCACTAAGTGGTGGCGTTTTTCAAAATACTACCTTGGTGGATATGCTGTTGGAACTGGCACCTAAAGAAATAAAGTTGTATTTTCATAAGGAGTTATCCCCTAACGATGAAAACATTTCTTTTGGGCAAATCATGTATTATTTACACATAAAGAATTGAAAAATGAAGTATCTGAGTGAATACAGAAATTTTGAGGCCACAAAAAAATATCTCGATGAAATCCATAAAATTACTACCCGCAACTGGAACGTCATGGAGATTTGCGGGGGACAGACCCATAGTCTGGTCAAGAACGGTATTTTGGATTTACTACCGGAAAAGGTGCGAATGATACATGGTCCGGGTTGCCCTGTTTGTGTTACCCCGCTAAATTTAATAGACAAGGCCATTGAATTATTGGAAAACAATGTAATCGTTTGCTCTTTTGGCGATATGATCCGCGTTCCAGGAAGTAAGAAAAGTTTGTTGGAAGCAAAAGCAAGTGGTGGGGATTTAAGGATATTGTACTCCCCTATTGAAGCAGTTTCAATTGCCAAGGAAAATCCCGATAAGGAAGTTGTGTTTTTTGCGGTCGGATTTGAAACCACTGCCCCTGCCAATGCCCTTTCGGTTTTACATGCCGAAAAAGAGGGTATTGCCAATTACTCTATTTTAGCATCCCATGTATTGGTGCCTCCTGCTATGGAAGCAATTTTGGATGACGAACTGTGCAATATAGATGCCTTTTTGGGTGCAGGCCATGTATGTGCTATTATGGGAATGCAAGAGTATTATCCTTTGGTCAAAAAGTATAAAATTCCCATTGTAATAACAGGTTTTGAGCCCTTGGATTTAGTACAGGGAATTTATATGTCGGTAAAGCAGTTAGAGGAAAAAAGGTGTGCACTGGAAAATCAATATGCAAGGGTAGTAAAAGAACACGGTAATAAGGCTGCCATTGATGTGATTCGAAAAGTATTCGAAGTTGGTGACAGGGAATGGCGTGGAATAGGTGAAATTCCAAATAGTGGTTATGTCATAAGGGAAGCCTACAAAAAATATGATGCAGAAGCTAAATTTGGAATCGGTGATATCAAAGTACCGGAAAATTCCAATTGCATTGCAGGCGAAATTTTAAGGGGCATTAAAAAACCAAACCAATGCAGTCAATTTGGAAAAACCTGTACACCCTCCAATCCTTTGGGAGCTCCTATGGTCTCTTCAGAAGGGGCATGTGCAGCCTATTTTCATTTTTCAGATAATTTAATTTCCTCTTAAAATATGGATTCAAACAAATTAGGATTCGACACCATAAATTTGGGCCATGGTAGTGGTGGAACAATGACTAGAGACCTATTGGACAATATTATCTTTAAAACCTTCAACAATCCATATTTAAATCAAAAACATGACGGTTCCATTGTAAAATTTAATGGCGAAATTGCCATTTCCACAGACAGTTTTGTCATATCCCCTATATTTTTCAAAGGAGGAAATATTGGGGAGTTGGCAGTTAACGGCACCGTTAACGATGTGGCCATGTGCGGTGCGATTCCCAAATACCTTTCCCTTGCCTTTATCGTTGAAGAGGGTCTGCCCATTGATGATTTTACGATAATCGTAAATTCCGTGAAAAAAGCCGCCGATAAAAGTGGTGTCCAAATAATCACAGGTGATACCAAAGTAGTTGAACGTGGAAAGGGGGACAAAATATTTATCAACACCACAGGATTTGGCGAAGTTCATCCCAAGGCCAGTATCTCGACAGACAACATAAAGGTTGGGGACAAAATTATCGTTAGCGGTTTTATTGCGCAGCACGGTATGGCAATTATGTCACAACGGGAAGGTTTGGAGTTTGAGTCCACCATTGAGAGCGACACAACGAACGTGAACTTTTTAGTAAACGATCTATTGGATAAATTCGGTAACAACATTCACCTGTTCAGAGATCCTACTAGAGGTGGTTTGGCCAGTGTCTTATCGGAAATAGCCACCGACATCAACAAGGGGGTTACCATTTCAGAAAATAAGATCCCCCTTGAAAAACAAGTCGCAGCAGCTTGTGAAATTTTAGGGTTAGACCCTATGTATGTTGCCAATGAGGGTGTTTTTATTGCTATTGTTGAGGCCGAAATAGCCGATGCCGTTGTTGTAGCAATGAGAAGTAATGAAAAAGGTGAAAACACGGCCTGTATTGGTCAAATTACCGAAGAACACCCCAATAAAGTGGTCATGGAAAGTCTTGTTGGAGGTAAACGAATCGTAAGTCCTTTAATTGGCGAACAATTGCCTCGTATTTGTTAGCTACTCAACATCCAATAAATACCGATTACTAGGGCAAACAGCCCTCCGGCCAGTCGAATTCCCTTAAAAAACACATCGCTGTGCTCATCTTTGGTTAACGAAGATATTTTGCCTATCACGAAAGCAAAAGCCGTCATTGCCAATAAGGTGCCTAGGCCAAAACCGACTATATATAGCAT